>CAZRSI010000025.1:8096-18998 GCA_964602575.1 uncultured Anaerolineae bacterium | reverse complement strand
AATTAAATTATAGCACAAAAGCGGAACCTATGAAAGTCTGTCTAGTCACCGGCGAATACCCCCCCGACCAAGGTGGGGTGGGAGACTTCACTCACGAACTGGGCAAGGCCCTGGCCGCGCTGGGCCACGAAGTCCACGTGCTCACCAGCGCCGCACCCACCATGCAATACCCAATACCCACTACCCAATGCCCGATACCCAATACGCCCACCACCCACCGTAGTATCCGTCGCTGGGACTGGGGCTGCTGGCGCGACATCATCGGGCTTTTGGACCAAATCCGTCCCGACATCGTCAACATCCAATATCAAACAGCCGCCTACGGTATGCATCCAGCCATCAATTTCCTACCGTTACGCCTCCACTTGTCACGTATGCGTAGGCACCTGAGCCGAAGTCGGCCTAGCCAACCGACAGGCACATCAGCGTATCCGTTTATCCGTTCCGCCGAAGGCCATCCGTTGACCGTGACTACCTTCCACGACCTGAAGGTGCCCTACCTGTTTCCCAAGGCTGGCCCCCTCCGCTGGTGGGTGAACCTCGCCCTGGCTCGCTGGAGCGACGCCGTCATCGTCACCAACGTGGAGGATTTAAAGAAATTATCCGGTTATCCGTTTATTCGTTCTCTATCCGTTGTCCCCATCGGCTCGAACATCAACCCCCAACCTCCAGAAGGCTATGATCGGGAGGCCTGGCGAGCTAAGTGGAGTGTGGGACCCGATGACATCCTGCTCTCCTACTTCGGCTTCCTCAACGAGAGCAAAGGAGCCGAGACCCTGATACGGGCTCTGGCCAGGCTGGTGCAGAGGGAATACAACGCCCAACTGATGATGGTAGGGGGCAAGGTGGGCTCTAGCGACCCCACCAACATAGCCTATCTGAGAAAGGTCGAGGGCTTGATTGAAGAGCTAGGCCTGAGGGAGCGGGTGCTGTGGACGGGCTACACTCCCCAGCCTGAGGTCTCCGCCAACCTGCTGGCCTCCGACATCTGCATCCTACCTTACCGGGATGGGGCCTCCTTCCGACGAGGTAGCTTCATGGCAGCCCTGGCCCACGGTCTCCCCATCGTCAGCACCCGCCCACGAGTTGATATGCCTGAACTGCGACACGGGGAGAACATCCTCCTCGTTCCGCCCGACGCCCCTGTGGCCCTGGCCGAGGCCATTGCCAGGCTGGCCGCAGACCCCGAACTGCGAGAGCGTTTGGGTAAGGGAGCCGCCAGATTGGCTCAGGGCTTCACCTGGGAGAAAATCGCCGAGAAGACACAAGCAGTGTATGAAGAAGTTTCGAACATTCCTGAAAGAAGTATATCGCACCTGGAGCGCCAATAACCCTTCTCAACTGGCAGCGGCGTTGGCCTACTACGGGATGTTTTCGTTGGCGCCGATGATATTCATCGCTTTCACTGTAGCCGGCTTCTTTGTTAACAAACCAGCCGCAGCCAGCCAACTATTCATACAACTTGAAGAGACATTGGGGCCAGAGATAGCCCAATTCATTCAAGACATCGTGGTCAACGTTTCGAAACGCGCCTCAGGCAGCACTACATTGAGCTCCCTGATCGGTTTCGGAGTGCTGCTATACGCAGCCTCGGGGTTGTTTGTCCAGTTGCAACGCGCGCTCAACACCATCTGGGATGCTCCACCTCCCTCGCGCGGCGGGATCATCACCTTCATCAAGACCCGTTTGCTGGCCTTTGTGATGGTCATCGGTGTTAGCCTCCTGCTCGTGCTGGCTACAGTTGTTAGCATTGTTATCTCCATGTTGACTGCATTTTTCCACTGGCATAGTTTTGTGTCACTCGCCAACTTCGTCTCGATGGCGGCACTGGCCACCATTTCCTTTGCTTTGATCTACAAGGTTCTGCCTGACGTGGAGATCGCCTGGCGCGATGTTTGGATTGGTGCAGTGGTAACGGCATTGCTGGTTAATATCGGCAGATGGCTGGTGGGAGTCTATCTGACGTACAGCAATATCGGATCGGCGTTCGAGGCTGCTGGAACGTTAGCGGTCCTGCTGATCGCAATCTACTATACCGCCCAGGTTTTCCTGCTGGGCGCAGCCTTTACAAAGGCCTACGCTTCCACCTTTGGTTCCAGGATCACGCCTGCGACAGAGAAATCTCCACCAGCTAACACACCCCTCCGAGAGCAGGAGAGTGCTGGATGAGAAAAGACAGGCTACTGAACTTGCTCAAAATCCTTCTCAGTCTGGCCTTACTTGCTCTTCTGCTCAGGCAGGTGGGTTGGCAGCAGACACTCGGAACACTGGGAGCCGCCAGGCTCCCCCACCTGGCATTGGCTTTCGTGCTCTACCTGGCGGGCATTGTCGTCAGAGCCTACCGCTGGCAGATTCTGCTCAGTGCACTGAGGACAGACATCCCTCTAACCAAGCTGACCGCCCTGTATCTCATAGGAACCTTCTTTAACAATATACTGCCCACAGGCATCGGAGGGGATGTGGTACGGGTCTACGAACTCTCCAAGCAGAGCAAGAGGCCTATCGAGTCCGTCGGCACAGTACTGCTGGACCGAGGGACCGGCCTGCTGGTGCTCTTCCTGATCGCCTTGGCGACCCTTATCTTCAGTTATCGCCTGATCTCTCCCAACATAGCAGCGGCCATTGTGTTCCTCAGCCTGGGAAGTTGGGCCGGAGTAGGCCTGATACTGCAACGAGATCGGCTGGAGAAGTGGGGTCTTATGAGGATCATGGCCAAGATCAAACCGCTTGAGGAACTCTACGAGTCGGTACTCGCTTGTGGCCTCAGAGCCATCGGCGCCGCGTTGGCTATCTCCTTCGTTTTCAACGCTCTGCTCATCGCTGTCAATTACCTAATCGCCCTCTCCTTGGGCGTGGAGATTCCACTGTGGTATTTCCTGCTCTTCGTTCCCCTCATCTCCTTCCTGCTGGTCCTGCCCATCTCGCTGAGTGGGTTGGGCGTGCGAGAAGGCGGGTATGTTTACCTTTTTGCCCAGGCTGGCGTCTCCGCGTCCCTGGCCCTGGCCATGTCCCTCCTCTTCTACGCCCTGAACGTGGCCACTGGTTTGATCGGCGGTGTGCTCTACACCTTCGAGGGGATACGGAAGTATTGGGAGGATAACAAATGAACCTAAAATGTCTGGTGACCGGCGTGGCGGGGTTTATCGGCTCCCACCTGGCGGAGCGGCTGGTGGCCGAGGGATACGAAGTGATCGGAGCGGATTGCTTCACCGATTACTATCCCCGCCCAATGAAGGAGCGGAACCTGGCTGGGCTCCGCAACTCTGACCGCTTTCGCTTCGTCGAGGCCGACCTCCGCACCGCCGACCTGGCTCCTCTCCTGGAAGGTGTGGACTATATTTTCCACCAGGCCGCCCAGGCGGGAGTGAGAGCGAGTTGGGGCGAGAACTTCGCTGTTTACACCGAAAACAACGTGCTGGCCATCCAAAGGCTTCTAGAGGCGGTAAAGGGGCGGGAGATAGCGAAGTTCATCTACGCTTCGTCGTCTTCCGTCTACGGCGACACGCCCGACCTCCCCATGCGAGAGGATAGCCTGCCGCGCCCCATCTCGCCTTATGGGGTAACCAAGTTGGCTGGGGAGCACCTCTGTCAATTGTACCATGCTAACTTCGGGACACCCACGGTATCGCTGCGCTACTTCACCGTCTACGGCCCCCGACAGCGCCCGGACATGGCCTTCCATCGCTTCATCAGGGCTATTTTGGAGGGAAGGCCCATTACGGTTTATGGGGACGGGGAGCAGACCAGGGATTTCACCTACATCACCGATGCGGTGGAGGCGAATCTCCTGGCCATGCGACATGGCTCCCCTGGGACGATCTTCAATATCGGCGGCGGGTCGCGGGTGACCATTAACCAGGCGATTGGGCTACTGGAGAAAATCATAGGTAAGAAAGCCATCGTGGAATACCAGCAGCCACAACACGGCGACGTTCGCCACACCCTGGCCGACACCTCCGCCGCCCGGGAGCGCCTGGGCTTCGTGCCCCGCGTGGGCCTGGAGGAGGGACTGCGGGCTCAGGTAGCCTGGCAGATAGTCGCCTGTGAATAAAATTCGCAGGATGAGAGCCAAAGCACGCCAAGGCGGACTCCTAAGAGCGTTCCTTCAGCGCACTTGGGCTCTCAGCCTCGGAATTGATTCCGAGGCTTCGGAAGCAATACCACCTTCCCACAGGCTCGGAGCCCGCAGGAGGATTGCAGAGGTGAAAGCAAATGGACCTATCCATCGTCATCCCCCTCTACAACGAAGAGGAGAACGTAGAATTGCTCTATGAGCAACTAAAGGCAACCCTAAATGAGTTAGGTCGAGAGTACGAGATCATCATCGTGGACGATGGGAGCACCGACAGGAGCTTCGATGTCCTCAAAAGGCTACACGAGGACGACAAACGCCTCAAGGTGATTCGCTTCCGCCGCAATTTCGGGCAGACAGCGGCCTTCGCAGCCGGCTTCGACCGCTCCCAGGGCCAGGTGGTGATCACCTTGGACGCCGACCTGCAGAACGACCCCGCCGACATCCCCCTGCTGCTGGAGAAGATCGAGGAGGGATACGACGTGGTCAGCGGCTGGCGGCTGCACCGCCAGGACCCCTTCCTCACCCGCCGCCTCCCTTCGATTATCGCCAACCGGCTCATCTCCCATGTCACTGGCGTGCATCTACACGACTACGGCTGCTCGCTCAAGGCCTATCGCCGCGAGGTGGTGAAGAACGTGCAGCTCTACGGTGAGTTGCATCGTTTCATACCCGCCATCGCCAGTTGGATGGGGATCTCCGTGGCCGAAGTGCCCGTGCGCCACCGTCCCCGACGCTTCGGCAAGTCCAAGTACGGCCTCTCCCGCACATCCAAGGTGTTGCTGGACCTCCTGACAGTGCGCTTCCTGCTGAGCTATTCCACCAGGCCCATCCATATCTTCGGTGGGATGGGGCTGATCAGCTTCGCCGTCGGCATCGGCCTGGGAGGATATCTGACTTTCGTCAAGTTCGTCCTGGGACAGAACATCGGCACGCGGCCGCTGCTCCTCCTGGCTATACTGCTGATGGTGCTGGGCGTGCAGTTGATCAGCATCGGGCTGCTGGGAGAGATGGTGGTGCGCATCTACTACGAGGCGCTGGGCAAGCCCATCTATGCGGTGAGGGAAGTGCTGGATGGGTGAGGAGATCAGGGAAACTCGGGGGAACTTGACGGAACTTAGGAGGACTCTGAGCAAGGCGCTGCCTTACCTGCTGGTGCTTGCTGCCTTCGTCCTGCGGCTCTATCGGATTGATTACCAGAGCATCTGGCGGGACGAGGGAGTCAGCCTCCACCTGGCCGCCTCGAGCATCCCCGCTATCCTGGCCGACCGGGCGAGCGGTGTGCACCCGCCGCTCTACTTCATTCTCTTACACTTCTGGACAGGGCTGGCCGGCTTCAGCGAACTGAGCGCCCGCTTCTTCTCGCTCATCTTCGGCGTGCTGCTCGTACCCTCGCTGTACTACGTGGTCCGCAAAGTATTCGACGTAAAAACCGCTCTGGCCACGACGGCCATCGCCGCCTTCAGCCCACTTTATGTCGTATATTCGCAAGAGGTGCGCACCTATGCTCTACTACCCCTGGGCTACCTGTTTATCATCTACCGGTTGTATCAACTGGCGCAGGGAACAGAGCTGACCTGGAGGCATTGGCTGGGACTGGCAGCCGTGGAGGTGCTGTGTCTGCACCTCCACTACTTCTCCATCTTCGCTGTGGCCTACATGAACCTATTCGTAGCTGTGCTGTCGCTTAGCATATTGCTGCACAGGTTCTTTCCGTCTCTTCCCCGCTCGCGCGGGACCATAATCCCGCGCCCTTCTAGGCGCGGAATCGAGTTCCTTGAGCACCTAAGGCGGCGGACTAGGGTTCGCCGTGAGCAGAAAAGCGAACTGGGCTTGCGGAAAGCTGTACTTAGGCATAAGCGGATTAACCTGCGCCCCTGGCTCTCCAGTCAGGTCTTAGTGGCCTTGACCTGCCTGCCCTGGGCCTGGATGGTCATTAGAAGCTGGACAGCCGAGAGTCCACCCAAACCCGTCTACGCAGGACCTACTCTACGGATGACCCTTTTCAAGTTAGCGAGCTTCATCTGGCACTTTTTCAACGGAGGCAATGATCTCAGGCACCATCACCTCTTCGTCCCCCTTTCGTACCTGTTGGCGGTTGTCTTCACCGTGGCCCTGCTGCTCTCTATCAGAGCAGACGACCAGCGACGCCAAACTTGGATCACCTTATGTCATCAGATGATCCCCCTGAGTATGGCTCTTGCATTTAGCTGGTGGAAACCGGTAATCGCCCCCCGATACATCATTATGTTCATGATCCCCCTCTTCATCCTTATGGGCCGTGCCATCGTGGTCTCCATTGGCGCAGGGTGGCCGCTCAAGCTAGCTGGCCTACTCCTGGCTCTGACCCTAGCAGTGGTCTTCGCCCTCGGCCTGAGGATCGCCTTCTTCGATCCCACTTATTTCAAGGACGATGCGCGAGGTTTAGGCCAATACCTGGCATCTCAAGCTACCGCCAACGATGTGATCATCACCCACCCGATTGACTATTCTGTGGAATACTACTACAATGGGGATGCGCCTATTGCCATGATAGATCCTGACGATGCACAGTTGATAGCCTCGCTGGAAGAAGCCCTGCGAGGGAAACGAAGGGCCTTCCTGGCCTGGCCCTTCGGCACGCCGCTGGATCAGCCCGGCCTGCTGCCTTTCTTAATGGAGATGAGCGGAAGATACGCGGGCGGGGAACTGTTCAAGGGCTACAGATTGAGAATCTATGACCTGGAGCAACTCCCGTCGCTGCCCAGGATCAGGCCAACAGAGGCCGATTTCGGAGACCTGCGCCTAACAGGGGCTTTCTACCAGGACCATGTCCTGGCCGACGACGCTATCTGCCTGGCCCTGCGGTGGCAACTGACGCGGCCCACCGAAAGGGCCTACAAGGTAGTGGTCATTCTCTGGGACGAGGCTGGACGCCGCCTGTCAGGCACCGACATGCTGCTCACTAATCCCAGGTGGGGCCTTTCGACCGAGCGCTGGGTGTCAGGTGAGGAGCAGGTTAACTACTACATCGTGCCTGTGCCCCTGGGCACGCCTCCCCTGTCATACCGCCTCACGGTGGGCATCTACGACGCCGAGACCATGGAGAGGCTGCCGTTCCTCGATACGAACGGGAATCCAGCGGGGGACGACTTCCCTCTGGGCGAGGTCAAGCTGGCCAAGGCGCACGATTTCGAGCGCGATCCCTACGGCACCAGAAGCCACCTCTCCCTCCAGACGCTGGACGAGCCGGAGGTCGCCGATGGCCTGGCGCTGGAGGGCTTCGCCATCAACAAGAAGCGAGCCCGGCCCCAGGAGACGGTCAGCGTGGTGCTGCGGTGGCGAGCCCTGCGGGACGGACTCCCGCGCTACGTCCCTCGCCTGCGCCTCCGCCAGGGCGATGCCGTCTGGGCCGAGGTGGGAAGCACCCTCTTCGAGGAGCGGTATCCAACCACCGAGTGGGCTGAGGGCGAAGTGGTCTTCGAGCAGCGGGACTTCGCTTACCCACCCAGGGTCGGTCGGGCCGTGCTGGAGGTGAAGATGGCTGGACGGGCTGTCCCCCTGGGGGAGATGGAGCTGGACACCTCTGGCCTTGTCTTCGAACCTCCGCCGATGCAACACCAGGTAGAGGTGCGCTTTGGCGGCTTCGCTGAACTGTTGGGCTACGACCTGGACAAAACAGAGGCCACCACCGACGATAAGGTGAGGCTGACCCTCTACTGGCGGGCCATAAACGAGGAACCCCTCACCACCAGCTACACCGTCTTCACCCATCTGTTGAGCGAGGACGGCAGGCTGATCGGCCAACACGACGGAATACCAGCGGGAGGGGAGCGGCCCACCACGAGCTGGGTGCCCGGCGAGGTGATCGCCGACGTACACGACATGGAGTTCAGCGATACGGAGTATAGAGGCAAAGCCGTCATCGAGGTGGGAGTGTACGAATCGCTGACCGTTGAGCGGGTGCATACCGAAGATGGACACGATCACGTGATCCTCTCTAACTTCTTGGAGATCAGAGATTAGAGATTGTGAGCAACTGGAAGCTTGACGTTGGAAGTTTGAAGTTTATAGTTTTGGTTGTCTTCACCTTGGCCCTGCTCCCGCGCCTTCTCTCCCTGAACGCCTTTATCACCTGGGACGAGCCCATGTGGACTTATCGCTCCATCAAGTTCCTGGCAGCACTGCGGAGAGCGGACTTCGCTGGCACCTTCCTGGTGGGACACCCCGGGGTGATGACCATGTGGTGTGGAGCAACGGGCATTTCTATCCAGCGCCTGCTGGGCTATGGGTCTGCAGCCGATCTCGCCTGGCTGAGTGGCCTGCCGACCCTGGACCCCAGAGACACAGAGGCCCTGCGCAAGCTGGCCTCTTTCCTCCCGGCAGCCAAGCTGCCAGCGGCGGTACTCCATGCAGTCTGCATCGTGGGCATCTACCTTCTGGCCAGGCGGCTCTTCGGCATCAAAACAAGCCTCCTTGCCGCCCTCCTCCTGACCCTGGACCCCTTCCATCTCGCCCTCTCCCGCGTGCTGCACATTGACGCCCTGGCCGCGAACTTCATGACCCTCTCCCTGCTGAGCCTGCTTGTTCACCTACGCCAGTCTGATCGCCGAAGGTCTCCCGATCAAGACGCAGAGAGCTCGATCAGGAGACATCCCCCCATCGCAGGGCGTTCATACCTCCTCCTGTCCGGCATCTTCGCTGCCCTGGCCGCCCTTAGCAAATCTTACGCCCTCTTCCTGGCCCCCTTCGCTGGCCTCTTGCTGGCCATAACTTATTTGGCCCAAGCGTCGAGCTTTCGTCAGGCGATCTCCTCACTGCTTGGCTCCTTTGCCACCTGGTGCCTCGCTGTTGCCCTCGTCGTTTTCCTTCTCTGGCCAGCCATGTGGGTGAACCCGCTGGGAACCCTCCAGGGCCTGCTGGGCACGGCCCTTGGCTACGCCGTCACCCCCGTGGATACGTCGGAGTTCTTTCTAGGAAAGCACGTCGCGTATCCAGGACCCTGGTTCTACCCGGTCGTCCTGGCGTTCCGCACCACGCCCCTGACATTGATAGGTTTGGCGGCAGCGATTCTCCTGCTCTGCGTAAAACGTAAAAACGTAAAACGTGAATTGGGAGGCGACTTGGTTGGCCTGCTTGCCTATGGCGTTCTTTTCGCTATACTTATAACCCCAAGCGCAAAGAAGTTCGATCGCTACATGTTGCCCGTAATCCTGGCCTTGGACATCGTGGCAGCTTGGGGCTTATCTGAAGTCTGGAGTTTAGAGTGTCGAGTCTCGAGGTTGAAGTTTGGATTTTGGGCTTTGCTGCTGCTTCAGGGTGGACACGTCCTCTCCTACCATCCCTACTATCTGGCATACTACAACCCTCTATTTGGCGGCACGGCGGTGGCTGTTCGAGTGCTGCCTATGGGCTGGGGTGAGGGGATGGATCTGACTGCCGAATACCTGAACCAAAAGGAGGACGCGGCGAGCCTGCGCGTGGCCACAGGGGGCATCCCAGGGTTCGCCCCCCTGTTCAAAGGCCAGACAGAGGATTTGACGGAGCATAACATGGCCACAGCCGACTACACCGTGCTGTATGTCAGCGACGTGCAGCAGGATTCACCTGCAGCGGCCGCTCTCCATGACCAACAGCCCGAACACGTGGTCAGCATCCACGGCGTGGACTACGTCTGGATCTACCCCAACACCCACTATCGGGAGCTGATCGCCTACCTGGAGAGCCGGGCCCAGCCGGGCGACGTCATCCTGCTCGACGCCCCCTCTCCCTTCGCCAGACACTATCGAGGGTCGTTGGCCTGCTACGTTGTCTCCGATAGCCAGAGCTGGACCGAACTGACCAGAAGGCTGGCGGAGTCGGCCAGCCCTAGACGCCTGTGGTACATTGCTTATCCTGATAGCAACATGGGGACCTGGATCAGCTTCCAGTTGAACAAACACGCCCTCTTCATTGACCGGGAGACGCTTTCCCCTGCCACAGTCTCTCAGTATCTCCTTCCCTCTCCCCTGGCGCTGGAGGCCAGCCCCATCCAGGTGCAGGCTAATGTCAACTTCGGCAATCGCCTGCGGCTGACTGGCTACGGCTTCGCGGGGGACACCCTGGCGTACAGAAAGCCACTGGCGGTTATCCTCAGTTGGGAGACCATCGCTGAGATGCAGAAAGGCTTTGCCCTCTCCCTGCGCCTGGTAGACGACCGGGGAATCCTGTGGGCGCAAGCGGACGAGTGGCTGGAGAACGATGATTCGTTACCCACTTATGCCTGGAGGACGGGTGAGGTGACCGAGGGGTATCATGCCCTCGTCTGTCCGCCGGGTACCCCTCCTGGCACCTACGAACTGAAGCTGATCCTCTACGGCGTGAACACGCTACAAGCCCTGGACGTTCTTGACGAAAAAGGTACGCCTTTGGGCACAGCGTACAGCCTGGGGAGAGTCTCCGTCGTCAGCCCCGGCGTTCCTCCGACCATCGAGGAACTGGCCATTCCCCACCGGCTGCATTACGACTTCGACGGCCAGGTGGAGCTACTGGGCTACGGCCTGTCGTCCACCGAGGTGCGAGCGGGCGAGGCGGTGAGGGTCACCCTCTTCTGGCGAGCAGTGCGGCCGATGGAGGACGATTACCACCTCCATCTGGTGGTACAAGACGATCAGGGGAACATCTGGGCCCAGGGAGAGTATCCCTTGGCCAACGAAGAGTATCCCACCAGTCACTGGAAGGCAGGCGAGGTCATCCGCGGCCAATACGATCTGATGATTGATGCTGCTGCTCCAACAGGGGATTTCTCTCTGCTGGCCAACCTGCTGGATGAGACCAGCGGTTCAATGGTAGAAAAGGAAGGCGTTAATCTG
>CAZRSI010000025.1:0-7996 GCA_964602575.1 uncultured Anaerolineae bacterium | reverse complement strand
TGGGGGCAGAAAGACAATCCTCCTGTGAAGGGCACCTACCCGACGACAGGCTGGCTTCCTGGCGAAGTGGTGATAGACGAGTACGAAATCGCAGTGGACGCGACGGCGCCAGCGGGCGAGTACCAGCTCGAAGTCGGCATGTACGACCTGAAGACCATGCAGCGGCTCCCAATTCTCAATGAGCGAGGAGTCCGCTTGCCCCACGACCGAATACTGCTGAGCAAGGTGCGGGTGGAATGAACAATCTCAAATCTCGAATCCTAAATCTAAAACCTTCACCCATCGCTCTCATCCTGGTGGCGTTCATCGCCCTGGGAGTTACTTACAGTATCGTCACCCCCCTCTTCGAGGCTTCCGACGAGCTGTGGCACTATCCCTTTGTGAAACACCTGGCGGATGGCAACGGCCTACCGGTGCAGGATCCGGAAAACGTTGGGCCTTGGCGCCAAGAGGGCAGCCAACCTCCCCTGTACTACGCTCTATGTGCCCTGGCTACTTTTTGGATTGACACCGATGACGCCTACGAGGGCCACCCCCCCCTGCTGTGGCCTAACCCCCACGTGGACAACGGCGTCATCACCGCCGACGGTAACACAAACCTGGTGATCCATTCCGAGAAAGAAGCCTTCCCCTGGCACGGAGCGGTCCTGGCGGTGCACCTCATACGACTCCTCTCGGTGTTGATGGGAGCAGCTACCGTATTCCTTACTTACCTGATCACCCTGGAGGTATTCCCTGGCCGGGAGGACGTGGCCCTGGGTGCTGCCGCCATAAATGCCTTCACCCCCATGTTCCTGTTCATTAGCGGCGCCGTCAACAACGACAACCTGGTGGTGCCGCTGTGCAGCCTGGCCCTGTTGATAATGGTCCGAATATCCAATACCCAGTATCCAATACCTAATCGTAACGGGATATTGGATATGTATTGGGTATTGGGATTTGTTCTCGGTTTGGCCGCCCTGACGAAGGAGAGTGCACTGGGGCTGTTTCCCTTGGCCCTGCTGGTCGTTGCCGTCAGAGTCTGGTATCAATATCGCAGCCTCCCCCCCCTGAGGCGTTTGGGTTTGATTATTGGCTATTGGTTATTGATTATTGGACCGGCTTTGGCCGTGAGCGGCTGGTGGTACTGGCGTAACTGGCGACTCTACGGCGACCCCCTGGGGTTAAACGTGTTCCTGGACATTCTGGGCCGTCGCCATCCGCCCGCTACCCTGCGCCAGTTGTGGGGAGAGAGAGAGGGCTTCATGATGTCGTACTGGGGGCTGTTCGGCGGGGTAAACGTGCCCATGGAGGCCTGGGTCTACCGCCTGCTGAACCTGCTGGCCATAATCGCTGCCCTGGGGGTTGTGGTCTTCCTGATCCGTAAATTGATTCGGGTGTATTCAGGTTCGATTGTAGGGGCGATCCCTTGCGGTCGCCCTGGGCAGGTGCAAGCTGGGCAGGCGCAAGACCTGCCCCTACCAGCCCATCTTGAACGCGCCCAGTTGATTCGAGACCGGCTGCGGCCAGATACCTGGGTAAAGACGGCCATCCTGCTGGCCTGGCCAGTTATCGTGTTCATATCCCTGACCCGCTGGGCGCTGCTAACCTGGTCCTCTCAGGGACGGCTGGTCTTCTCAGCTATCTCGACCCTCTCTATCCTATTTTTCCTAGGCCTGAGCCAGTTCGTGCCCCGCCGCCACACCAAATCCCTGGCCTGCCTCATCGGAGGCCTCATGTTCGCCATCGCCACCATCGCCCCCTTCCGCTACATCGCCCCAGCCTATGCCAAACCCAAACCCCTCTCCTCAACCGAGATACAGGCCATACCCAACCACCTCAACGTCTCCTTCGGCAACGCGATGAAACTCCTGGGCTACACCATCTCAATACCCAATACCCAAAACCCAATACCCAACCATCTGAAACCAGGCGACTCCCTGGAAGTCACCCTCTACTGGCAATCCCTCTCCAAAATGAACCAGAACTACAGCACCTTCGTCCACCTCCTCGATAAGAATGAGCTCATCATCGCCCAGCGGGACATGTACCCAGGCCAGGGCCTCTACCCCACCAGCCTCTGGCCGCCAGGACAGACCATCCCCAACCGCTACGTCCTGACGCTGCCACAAACAGCCTTCGCCCCCAACCAGGCTCAACTGGAGGTGGGACTCTACGACTTCGCCACCGGAGAACGCCTGCCCGCCTACGGCCCCAACGGAGAACCCCTGGGCGACAACGTCCGCTTTGGGGAGATCAAAATCGTGCCGCGGACTGAAGGTGGGATACCCAACCCCGTCCATTTCAACCTGGGGAACAAGGTTGCCCTCATCGGGTACGACATGGACCGACGGACGGTTTCGCCTGGGGAAACCATCCACCTGACCCTGTACTGGCAGGCCCTGGCCAAAATGAAGGAGAACTACACCGTTTTCACCCACGTCCTGGGAGAGCAAAACCGTATCTGGGCCCAGGAGGACAGTTGGCCCATGGACGGCGATGCTCCCACCTCGACCTGGGAGCCGGGCCAGATCATAGTGGACGAGTACAAGCTTACGGTTCGCAAGGACACTCCCCCCGACGTCTACGATGTCGAGATCGGTCTGTACCTGGCAGATACTGGCCAGCGCCTGAGAATCGTGGGCGAAGGCGGGCGGTTGCTAGACGACCGAATACTACTGAGTAAGGTGAGAGTCAAGTAGGGCCAATTATGGACTGGGGACTCAGGACCATCAAACAACACCTGGGCATCGTCATCATCCTGGCGGCTTTTCTCGCCCTGAGCATCACCTATAGCGTTATCACACCTATCTTCGAAGCGCCCGATGAGTTGCAGCACTATGCGCGCATCAAGCAGATCGGCGGAGTGCTTGGGCTATTTCAACTGAATCCGGCCATGAGCCAACTGACCCACCAGGAGAAGTACCAGCAACCTCTTTATCACCTGATCGGCGCTTTGGTCACTTTCTGGGACGACGCTGGAGACCTGCCCGAGCTCCTGTGGTTTAATCCCCACGCCGACATCGGGGTGGCCAAAGCCGACGGCAACGTGAACCTGCTGATACATACCGGCGCGGAAAGCTTCCCCTTCCGGGGAGCCCCGCTGGGCGTGCACGTGTTACGGTTTCTCTCGGCGCTGATGGGCACAGGCACAGTGCTGATGACCTACTTGATCGCTTTGGAGATATTCCCCCAGCGCCGGTACTTGGCCTTGGGCGCAGCAGCAGTCAACGCCTTCATCCCCCAGTTCCTCTTCATCAGCGGCATTGTGAACAACGATAGTTTGGTGACGCTGCTGTGCAGCCTGGCGCTGTTGATGATGCTCCGCATACCCAATACCCAACATCCAATCCCCAATCGTAACTGGATATTGGATATCAGGTACTGGGTATTGGGGCTCATCATTGGGCTGGCGACTCTCACCAAGGTGAATGCCCTGGGCCTCGTGCCCCTGGCGATTCTGGTGATAGCCATCAGCAGCTACCGGCAACGTTCTGCTGGACAGTTTATGTCAAGCACCGCTGTCTTGTTGACCACAGTAGCGCTGGTATCCGGGTGGCGTTTTGTCAGGAACTGGCAGCGCTACGGCGACCCCACCGCCCTGCAGATGTTTTTGAACAGCCTTGCCCCCCGTAACCCCCGCCCGACCTTCCGCCAGTTCATGGCGGAATGGGGTGACTACAGCCACTCTTTCTGGGGCCTGTTTGGCCTGGGCAATGTCCCCTTGGGGGATATGGCCTACCACATCCTCGATACCCTGGCTCTGTTGGGAGCCGTGGGCATGCTCATCTACCTGATCAGGGCTTGGCGAAGGCAACAACTCGGCAGGACGGTGCGAACTATCCCTGCTGCCGAAGGACGCCCTCACCCTGGCCTTGTGGCCGGCTCGTCTCTTGGCGGTAATTGCAACTCCATGATGGGCGACGGTCTCCCGATCGAGCCCGTTCCGCTGACCCCTTTGATTAAAGTCCTGATCCTGCTGGCCTGGTTGGTGATCCTTTTCGGGAGTCTGACGACCTGGGCGATAAGGATTCTGACCTCCATAGGTCGGTTTCTCTTCCCGGCCGTCTCATCCGTTTCGATCCTCCTCTTCCTGGGCCTGAGCCAGTTCGTGCCCCGCCGCCACACCAAATCCCTGGCCTGCCTCATCGGAGGACTCATGTTCACCATCGCCACCATCACCCCCTTCCGCTACATCGCCCCCACCTACGCCAAACCCAAACCCCTCTCCGAAGCGGAGATCCAGACCATACCCAACCGCCTCGACGTCTCCTTCGACGGCAAGATGAAACTCCTGGGCTACGACCTCTCAATACCCAATACTCAACATCCAATATCCAACACTCTCAAGCCCGGCGACTCTCTGGAGATCACCCTCTACTGGCAATCCCTCTCCAAAATGAATCAGAACTATAGCACCTTCGTCCACCTCCTCGATAAGAACGAGCTCATCATCGCCCAGCGGGACATGTACCCAGGCCAGGGCCTCTACCCCACCAGCCTCTGGCCGCCAGGACAGACCATCCCCAACCGCTACGTCCTGACGCTGCCACAAACAGCCTTCGCCCCCAACCAGGCTCAATTGGAGGTGGGACTCTACAATTTCGCCACCGGAGAACGCCTGCCCGCCTACGGCCCCAATGGAGACCCCCTGGGCGACAACGTCCGCTTTGGGGAGATTAAAATCGTGCCTAAAGATAAATCGAGGATACCCAATGCTGTCCGCTTTAGCTTCGAGGACAAAATCGCCCTCATCGGCTACGACATGGACCGACGGACGGTTTCGCCGGGGGAAACCATCCACCTGACCCTGTACTGGCAGGCCCTGGCAAAGATGCGGGAGGATTACGTCGTCTTCGTACACCTGCTCCGAGGCCGAGATGAAATCTGGGCCAGGGCCGACAGCCAGCCGCTGGATGGTGCTGCCCCCACCTCCACCTGGCGGCCGGGGTGGATCATCGAAGACCGATACGAGCTAACCACCGGACCTGACACACCGCCAGGCGCCTATGAGATCGAGGTAGGATTCTACCTCCCCCAGGCTGGCAAGCGCCTGGGCGTCCTGAGTCCGAATGGACGCCTGGCGGGAGATCGTGTCCTGCTCAGCAAGGTGAGGGTGAAATAGCCCTGTTTTCGATTTTGAACTTTGAATTTTGGACTTCGGACTATAGACCTATGGAGTGTATTGATTTATGAGAGTACTCGTCGTTGGACTCGATGGCGCCACTTTTGATTTGATTCGCCCCTGGGCAGCCGCAGGCCACCTGCCCACGCTGGCTCACCTGATGCAGAAGGGGGTTCACGGCGAACTCAGATCTACCCTGCCGCCGGTCACCTCTCCCGCTTGGCCCTCCTTCATGACGGGCATGAACCCAGGCAAGCACGGCGTGTTCGATTTCATCCGCAGCCGCGCCGGCGACTTCGACATGGTGAACGCTTCCCACATCGCCGCCAAGACCCTCTGGCAACTGCTGTCGGAGGCCGGGCGACGGGTGGGGGTGATCGCTGTGCCCGTGACCTATCCGCCCCGCCCTGTCAACGGCTTCATGATCTCTGGCATCCTCTCTCCCAGGCGCGCGGAGATCGCCTATCCTCCCGGACTGCTGCGGCGTTACGAGGACGAGTTGGGCCCCTACCGCATCAGCCCCAGCGTGCAATACACCGAGGGCCGTGAGGAGGCCTTCGTGACCGACCTGCTGATGCTGATGGAGCAGCGAGCCCGCTACGCGCTGCGCCTGATGCAGGATTACGATTGGGATTTCTTCATGGTGCACTTCGTGGCCCTCGATGTGGCCCAACACGCCCTCTGGAAGTTCGTTGACCCCACCCATCCTCGCTATGACTCGCAGGCCAACAGCGATTTGCTGCTGAGGCTCTATCAGAAAGCCGATGCCATCCTGGCCCAGTTGTGGGAGCAGTTAGACTCGGATGACATGCTGTTGGTGATGTCGGATCACGGCTTCGGGCCGCTGCACGGCACGGTGAATCTCAACAATTTCTTGCTGCAGCGAGGGTTTCTGCACCTCAGACGGGATGTGGCGACCCGCCTGCGCTACGCGCTTTTCCGTCGCGGTATCACGCCCAGCTCGGCCTATGCGTTCCTGGTGAAGTTGGGCTTGCAGAATATGGTAACCAGGGTCAGCAAGCGGTCGCGGAATGCTATCATAGGGCGCTTCTTGTCCTTTGCCGCGGTGGATTGGTCGCGCACGCAGGCCTACGCCATGGGACACGTGGGCCAGATCTTCATCAACCTACGCGGCCGCCAACCGCACGGCTGCGTGCCGCCTGAGGAGTACGAGGCAGTGCGCCAGCGGGTCGCCGACGCGCTGCGAGAGCTCAAGCACCCCCAATCCGATCGCCCACTGGTGGACGAGATCATCTTCCAGGAGCAGGCATACAAGGGGCCATATGCCGAGCAAGGGCCCGACCTGTTGCCGATTATGGACGGTTTTCGCTACATCGCCTTCCCACTGTTCGCCAGCAACGCTGAGGTCGTAACCACACAGGTGCGGGGGGATTCCGGCTGCCACCGGCTGCACGGCATCCTGTTGGCCCACGGGTCGGCGGTGCGCCAGGGGACAAAGCTGGACGGTGCACGGATCATTGATCTGGCGCCGACGATCCTCTACCGCATGGGGCTGCCCGTGCCCGCCGATATGGACGGCCGCGTGCTGACGGAGATGTTCGAGCCAGCGTTTGTCCGCGCCACTCCTGTGCAGCGATGTCCTGAGCTTGCCGAAGAACAGGCAGAGGCCGGGACAGCCTATCACGGCCCGGAACACACATTGCTACCGGAGGAACAGGCGGAGATCGAGGCCCGCCTGCGCAGTCTGGGCTACCTTGACTGAAGGGGGTGACATTGACCTCGACCTGGCGCAAGTTCCGGCGTTGTGCCCTGAGCCTGTCAAAGAGCTGGCTGCGGCCTCTCTTTGGCTTGGGGTTACTGGCTTTCCTGCTCTGGCGGGTAGACTGGCAAGAGTTGGCACATATCGCGAGCCAGGCCAGCGTGGGATACGTCGGGGTAGCACTGCTCATCGAGCTACTCAGCGTGATACCGAAGGTCTTGCGCTGGAAAGCGCTGCTGGCTGCCCAGGGGATACAGAGGACTTTCGCTGACCTGCTCTCCATTTACTTGGTGGGCAGCTTCTTCAACAACTTCCTGCCCAGTAACATAGGCGGCGACAGCGTACGCATGGTGCGCATGGCCCAACTCACCGGGCGCGGGGCCGATTCGGTCTCCTCTGTGCTGGTGGAGCGGCTCTGTGGGCTGTTTGCCGTGCTGTTGATGGGCCTGGTAGCGGTGCTGAGCAACTGGCAATTGGCGTCGGCAGGTGGGATCGGCTTCCTTGTGTTGGGGGTGTTCGTGGCCTTCGCCCTGGGAGTGCTGTTGCTGTTCAACCTGGGGCGGGTGCGCTCCTGGAGCGATCGCTTGACCATCCCTTTCTCCCTCCTCGCCCAGGGTTGGGAGAGAGGGAAAGAGGGCCGCACACGAGCTCCATGGTTGGCCGCCCTGATCGGCAAGCTGAGCAGGTTATACGACTCGCTCTACGCCTTTCGTAACCGCCGGCGTGTGCTATTGGTGGCATTGGCCTTTTCGCTGCTCTTTCGGTTCGGGAACGCGCTCAATCTGTACGTGCAATCACTTGCCCTGCACATGCCCATCCCCTTCATCTGGTTGATGATGGTGCTCTCCCTCGTCGCCGTGGTGACCTCCGTGCCACTCTCACTGAACGCCATCGGGATCCAGGAGGGAGCCTATATCTTCTTCTTCAGTTTGGCAGGCATCGCCGCCCCGCAGGCCCTGGCACTGGCATTGCTGTCACGGGGCGTGAGGCTGGCGGTCAGCCTGGTGGGTGGGGTGATCTATCTATTGGGAAGGTGAAATGTACCCGACGTATCTGTGGGATGAGGGGGAGCGAGTTCAGGACAAACTGAAATGGGTCGAGATCAGCGGCTGCTTCTTGCTTGTGCTTTACATCCTGTCGTTCTCCTGGCTCTCGATCCAGCAACACAGGGC
>CAZRSI010000024.1:9120-19001 GCA_964602575.1 uncultured Anaerolineae bacterium | reverse complement strand
TCTAAACCTGTCTATGCTGTCTTTGTTCATCATGACGGACCTGACGCATGCTAAGAGGGACCTGTATATCTAATTGCACTGCTCAACGCTTTTGCCTGATCCATCTGGCAACTGTTGTTGATCACCGCTCCTCAAAGGACAAGAATCAATCCGCCCCGATCCCAACTCGCCAGTGGGGTGCTTCTTGAAGTAGCAGCGAACCTAAAGGATTTAAAGGAGGCTTGTACTTGACCAAAAAACTACAAGCACAGATGCAATGCCCATTGTGTCATGAGAATGTGGATGGCAATCTGCGCTCGCATATTTTGGAAGTTCATGGCGAAGAAGCATTTCGCAGAGCAGTATTAGCCGATAAAGAACGTGGGATGTCTGATATGGAAATTGGCAGGCGTTATGGCATCTCCTTTGGTACGCTTGAGCAAATCATCACAGAGGCCTACGGTACAAACGTTAGCGTACTCAAACGTTCCAAGCACATCAGGAAATGGCATCCGCCGAACTTCCGTGAGGAAACGACAACAGTGTGGAGTTTCAAACAGCGTGGTGATTGGGCTACCCACAATGGCCGTTATCGAGGGAATTGGTCGCCTTACATTCCACGCAATGTTATCCTCAAATATTCGAAGCCCGGTGATGTTGTTCTCGATTATTTCGTGGGTGGTGGAACGACAGCCGTTGAGGCCAAACTACTGGGTCGTCGTTGTATAGCTAGAGATATCAATCCAGGGGCTGTAGGTTTGACACGGGAAAATATAAGGTTTTCGCCACCACGTCAGCTTTTGGTCGATGATGCTCTGCCGAGGGAATTTGCTACTCCACACAAAGTTACAACAGAAAAGGTTCGCAGGGTTGAAGAAGAGAATCTAGAGACAACTACGGGTTGGCTCTTCGCGAGAGAGCGCTTGGAACAAGAAGTCAAACACGCTCAACTTCAGGGGGTGGACTTAACATGAAAGTCAAACTTGTGGACAATATGTCTACAAAACTTCTCGACGAAATATCGCCGGTGATAGGCCGATCCAGAGAATGCAAGATTGCAGTGGCTTTTGTTTCTATCGGAGGTTTCTTGTTGCTCAAATCTAGCTTTCAACAGTGCCTAGAAAGAAACGGCCACATAGAATTCCTTGTAGGGCTTGATTTGTCCACAACGGACCCCCAAGCTTTGCAGGCTTTATATGAAATGTCGCAGATCAATTCGAATGTTTCGTTTTATTGCTTTAGTGAGCTTGGGCTAGGAGCCATATATCACCCCAAACTCTACATAGCAAATCTTAACGCTACAACGGCCATCGTAGTTGGTTCCTCCAACCTTACTGAAGGTGGACTCAAAGGAAACGTAGAGGTGAACATCTTGATAGAAGCGGACGTACGCGAAGAAGTAGTTTCGGACATCTACGGTGTCTATAATAAGCTAAAGTTTCATCCCCAGCGCGTTAAGCCTGATCAGGAGTTTCTCTCACTCTATCAGGAAATGTACTCTTTGAGGAGAAAGCAAGAAAGAACTTTCAGCACAGATAGTCAGCTCAGAAAACTAAAATCTCGTTTTAGGGAAAAGGCAGCTTCGTTATATCGTCCATTCCCAACAGATAGGGACTTGTTTGGATGGCAGAGACTAGTGTTCGAAAGACTTCCTGATGGTCCGTTTAGGACAAGTGATATCTACCAGTTCGAGGAGGAGCTAAGAATTCATTACCCAGAGAATAGACACATCAAAGCCAAGATCAGACAAATACTTCAACAACTCAGAGACCTAGGGCTCATAAGGCACATAGGCACAGGAACCTGGGTCAAGGTAGGGAAACGCCCATGAAGCAAGTATTAGATGATACGCTCAATCGGCTTGCCGAAGCGCAAAGCTACCACGAGCATGTCCCCGGACTGGGTGAGCGAGCTTGGCGGGTCAGGGGCAGATTTGCTGATATTATATACTGGGACATAGGCAACGGATGGTGCGATATCATCAAAGTGATACCCAGGAAAGGGTATGAGGGATGGCTGCAGCAGTTCTTCGAGCAAATTGAAGCGAGTGATGATACCTAAGACGCCGAGGGCTTGAATCTCAGCACGACTCTAGAGTTCAGTATCGAGAGCCAGGGAAAAGAGTGCGAACACCAAAACACATCCACCTCATTATCGACCTCTACATGAAGAAGACGGGGAATAAGTCTCTGACGATGCAACTTGTCGATCACATCATCAATGAAATCATCTCAAAAGTGAAGCCTTCCAACACTAATCCTCCTGTTTTGCAGATTTTTCGTCCTGACCACGTAAAAAGGTTTCAGGCGTTAGATGCATACGGCGAATACTCCGTAGAGTTCCTCTTAGTGATCACTGAGTTGATTATGATCCAAGAGAAAACCAACTACCCAGGGGGATCGATGAACCTCAAGCTTTTCCAGCTTTTCCGAGATAATGCCGATATTTTCTCAGTGGTAAGTGCGGCTACATTTAGAGGAAGATAGACAAGAAAATGGCTGCCTAGCACTCGCTCCAGCTGACCTACCCCCGCTGGCGCTCTGGCGGGCGGCTGAGCTTGCTTAATAATAGCATATCCTGAGCCAAGCCAGAAGGGCCAACGTTTTGCATCTACTGGCCCTTTTTGTCACTATTCAGAGAGTGCGCACTCTGGACATCTTTTGAGATAGGCGATATAATGACGCAGGGAACCTTTTGAAGGCTATGAACGTCCAATAGGTGGACAAAACTGAGACTGAGGGAGGAATGTCATGAGTGGACGGATTGTGTTTTCGCTGTTGCTGATCATCGCTTTCCTGGCAGGATGCATGCCCCAGCAGGAAATTGCTACCCCAACCGAAGAGGCTACGCCGACACCAAAAGTCACACCGACGCCGCAACCAGAGCCTACACCCACACCGGAAGCCAAGCCAACGGCGACGCCGGCTCAGTTGGCCTACGCCATCGCTGCGTCGCTGCCCGGTGGTTTCGCCGAGTACGTTCCTTATGAGGTCAAGGTCCAGCCCTCTGTGCCAAGCTACGAGATTGACCTGGACCAGGTAGTCAACCCCAACCTACTGACAAGGCTGACCGACGAGCAGCGGGCTCTGCTGGAGGAGAACGGCTTCGTGGTGGTGCCTAGTCGGATAGAACAGATTTACGAAGTCTACAAGTCGGCCAAGGAGCGGGGCATCCCCATCTTCGTGACCACCGATGCCCTACTCCACACCTACCACATCCTCTACGATTACACCCTCAGGGCCGCCGAGATCAATTACTTCGTCAACGACCTGAAGGGGCTGAACGCAGCCATGATAAAAGCGGCTGAGGAGCAGTACTCGGCAGCCACAGGCAAGGTCCGAGAAGCCGCCCGACGCAACCTGGCCTTCTTCTCCGTGGCTTCGGCCCTGCTCGACCCCGACACACAAATACCCGCTGAGGTGGCCAAAGACGTCCAGGCCGAACTGAATCTCATCGAGGCCCACCAGGGCTTCGCCCAATCGCCCATCTTCGGCTACCGAGAGGACTACAGCCAGTACGTGCCCCGCGGCCACTACACCCGCAACGAGACCTTCCAGCGCTACTTCAAGGCCATGATGTGGTACGGGCGGATGATGTTCCGCCTGAAGCCGGGGCCCAGTCCGGAGGCCGTCGAGGCTGGGCGGATGGAGACCCGACAGGCCATCCTCATCGTGGCCGCGCTGCAGAACGCGCAGGTGGGCGAGGAGCCAGCCCTGGCAGTGTGGGAACGCATCTACGAGCCCACCGTCTTCTTCGTGGGCAAAACCGACGACCTGAACGTCTACGACTACGCTCAGGCCATCCGAGAGGTCTACGGGGATCAGCTCACCTTGGCCGACCTGGAGGACGATGCCAAGTTGGACGAGTTCATCCAGCGAGCCATGACGCTGCGCCCGCCCAGGATCGTCTCCTCCTACGTCACCGACCAGGAGAAGCCGGAGGAGGTGACCAAGGGCTTTCGCTTCATGGGTCAGCGCTTCATCCCCGACTCCTACATCTTCCAGCAGTTGGTCTACGACAAGGTGGGCACCCAGGACAACCCCCGCCTGTTCCCCAAAGGGCTGGATGTGGCCGCGGTGCTGAACTCGCAGCGGGCTTACGAGATCCTACTCGAGGTCTACGACGAAGGCCGTTACGCCAACTACCAGGAGCAGATGGAGAAGCTGCGGAAGGAGTTCAGCCAACTGCCGCCGGAGCAGTGGGTGGAGAACCTCTATTGGAGCTGGCTCCACGCCTTGCGCCCTCTGCTGGAGGTCAAGAGCGAAGGGTATCCTACCTTCATGCAGAATCAGGCTTGGTTGGATAAAGACCTTAACACCTTCCTTGGCTCCTGGACGGAGTTGCGCCACGATACTATACTATATGCTAAGCAAAGCTACACCATGAAGGCCACCGGCATCATGCCGCAACCAGAGCCAGCGAAGGGATACGTAGAGCCGCAGCCGGCGGTCTACGCTCGTCTAGCGGCCCTGGCCCGCCAGATGCGGACAGGGTTAGAGGGGCGGGGGTTGCTCGACGTTGAATACAGCGACAAGCTGGAGCGTCTGGAGTCGCTGCTCCTCTCGCTGAAGACGATGGCGGAGAAGGAATTGGCTGGGGAGGCATTGAGCGAGGAAGAGTATGAGTTGATCCGCAACATCGGGGGTATTCTGGAGAGCATCACCACCTTCTCGGCCAAGGTAGAGGAGGAGATCACCTCAGAGGCCGACGAGCGCATGGCCATCGTAGCCGACGTGCACACCGATGTCAACACGGGCCTGGTGCTGGAGGAGGGCGTGGGCGATGCTTTCATCATCTACGTCGTCGCGCCGCTGGAGGGGCGGTTGGTGGTCACCCAGGGCGGGGTCTTCTCCTACTACGAGTTCACCCACCCCATGGACGACCGCCTGACCGACGAGGCGTGGCAAAAGCTGGAGCCGAAGCCAGACTTGCCCACCTGGGTGGGAAGTTTTGTTCGGTAGCGAAACCACGAAGCATCAAGCGTCTTGCGTAAAACGTCAAACGTGCAGTGTGAATTGCTAGCCACAGGTCACGTTTGACGTTTCACGTTTCACGGCACAATCCTTGTCCCCGTTTCGCCGGCCAGGGCACGTTCGATGTTCTCCAGCGAGGTTATGATGGCCTTCTCCCCACCCCACTCGAGGAACCTTATGCAGGCTTTCACCTTCGGCCCCATGCTACCTGGAAGGAAATGTCCCTCCTCCAAATACCGCTTGGCCTCTGCTAGAGTCATTCTGTCTATGGGCTTCTCGTTTGGCTGGCCATAGTTGAGTTTCACCTTCTCCACATCAGTGAGAATCAAGAAGGTGTCCGCTCCCACTACTTCTGCCAGTTTCTCCCCCGCTAGGTCCTTGTCTATCACCGCCTCCACACCTTGGTAATGACCTTGCTCATCTAATATCACCGGTATCCCCCCACCTCCGGAGGCAATGACTATGATTCCAGCATCCACCATTTTCCTGAGGGCCTCGCTCTCGACATTGGCTATAGGATCAGGAGAGGGAACAGTTCTCCTCCAGGCTCTCTCCCCAACGGGCTTGACCTTCTTTATAATATACTCGGGATGCTCCCGCTTGAGCTCCTTAGCTTCCTCCTCAGTGAAGAAGTTGCCCACAGGCTTCGATGCTGCCTCCCCAAAGAACTCGGGATCATCCTTGCTCACGAGTACCTGGTTTACCACCGCGCAGACAGGTACGCTGATCCCCATGTCCTTCATGTAGTTCGTCAGCGTCTGCTGAAGCATGTAGCCTATCTGTCCCTGGGTCATGGCCCCCACAACATCCATCGTTTGAGGAGGTACTTTCTCCTTGCCCATCTCCTGTTGCACAAGGAGGTTGCCAGCCTGAGGACCATTGCCGTGGGTTATCACCAGTCTGTCCTCAGGTCCCATCCTCCTCACTATCTGCGCAATGTGCCGCGTGGTAACCATGCAGTTCCTGAACTGCTCCTCGGTAGTCCCCCTCTCGTGAGCCTGCTTGATAGCATTGCCGCCAAGCGCTATCAATAACTTCATTTTAACCTCCAAGTTTGTTATGGTATTCCCGAAGTTGCGCCCCATGATTGTACTCCAAATCACTTTTTGACGCAAGAGCGCGTATTCACTTTGAGCACATCACAATTTGCTCCCGCTGGGTCGCCAGATCCAGCGGCTTGGCGGCGGATTTGGCAATCCGCCGCGAGCAACTGTGATCTGACCTGTTGACTTTGAACTTTGAGCTTTTCTGGTGTATACTTAAAGATGGACTCGGGGGGCCAATGAAGGTATATCTGGATAGCTTAGGCTGTAAGCTGAATCGGAGCGAAATCGAGGCCCTGGGCCGCGCTTTTGTCCAGGCTGGCCACCAGTGGGTCCAGTCATGTGAAGACGCCGACCTGTGCATTGTGAACACCTGCACCGTGACCCAGGCGGCGGATCACAAGTCGCGCAAAGTGATCCGACGCCTGCGCCGCGCCAATCCCACCGCCCGCCTCATTGTGACAGGCTGCTACGCCGAGATGTGCCCCCAGGAAATAAAGGCCATCGGCGGGGTGGACCTGATCGTGGGCAATAAGGACAAGGAGCGATTGGTGGAGCTGGTTGGAGGCGTCAAACGGCAAACCCCAAGCGTAAAGCCATGGCCGCGGAGTCATACCCGCGCCTTCGTGAAGATCCAGGACGGCTGTAACAACCGCTGCACTTACTGCATCATCTCCCTGGCGCGCGGTAGAGAGCGAAGCCGACCGCCCCAAGAGATTTTGGCGGAAATCGAAGCTCTGGTGGCCGCCGGCTGCAAGGAGGTGGTGCTGACTGGCGTGCACATTGGGGGGTACGGGCGGGACCTGGGCACCAGCCTGAGCCGATTGGTTGAAGACATCCTGACCCAGACCACAGTGCCCCGGCTTCGCCTTTCGTCCATCGAACCCTGGGATCTGAGGCCCGCTCTTCTGCGTCTCTGGGAGAACCCGCGCCTCTGTCGCCACCTGCACCTGCCTCTGCAGAGCGGCTGCGATGCCACCTTGCAACGCATGGGACGCCGCTACACGACATCCCAGTATGCTGATCTGGTAGCCATGGCGCGCCGATCTATCCCCGACCTGGCCATTACTACCGACATCATCGTTGGCTTCCCTGGAGAGACGAGCAAGGAGTTCGCCCAGAGCTTGAGCTTTGTGACAGAGATGGAGTTCGCGCGCCTCCACGTGTTCAAGTACTCGGCCCGGCCCGGCACTCCCGCCGCAGAGATGCCTCATCAGGTACCTTTTGCGGAGAAGAAGAGACGCAGCAAGGCTATGCTGAAGCTGGCGCGGGAGTGCAGCCAGCGCTTTCACCACAGGTTTCTGGGCCGAGAGATGGACGTGCTTTGGGAAAGCCGGCGCAAGGATGACCAGCACACCTGGTCAGGTCTGACGGACAATTACATTCGAGTGACGACGAGAAATGAGCACAACTTGGCTAACACCATCACCCCCACGAGGCTGACGGATTTGGTCGAGGGAGAGATGTATGGGGAAGTGGAAAAGGAAATCGAAGAGCTGAGAAAATGAAAACCGGAACAGCCCAGTTGCCCTTGCATTACGGAAAGACTCCGCGCTGGCTCTTCAATCGCATGAAGCTCCTGGCCCGACAGATAGCCATCGTCATCGTGGATGAGTTCGGCACGGAGGAGATGCTGCGCAAGCTCTCCGATCCCTTCTGGTTTCAGGCCTTCGGTTGCGTGCTGGGCTTCGACTGGCACTCCAGCGGGGTGACCACTACCACCTGTGCCGCACTGAAGGAAGGGATCAAAGGGCTGGAGCACGAGCTGGGGCTGTATGTGGCAGGAGGGAAAGGCTCCACGTCGCGGCGCACCCCGCAGGAGATCGAGGCCTACGGCGCGGACCTGGCCGTTGATCCGGGGCCACTGATCTACGCCAGCTGCATGGCGGCGAAAGTGGATAACACCGCTCTCCAGGACGGCTACCAGATCTATCACCACGCCTTTATCTTCGACCGGGAGGGGCGCTGGTGCGTGGTGCAGCAGGGGATGAACGAGACCACCCGATACGCCCGCCGCTATCACTGGCTGAGCGAAGGCGTGCGTGATTTCGTCTGCGAGCCCCACACGGCCATCTGCTGCGACACCCAGAGCAAACCCCTCAACATGGTGGCTCAGGAGAGCGAGGAGGCGAGAAGAGTGAGCACCCTGCTTGCCCAAGAGAAACCCTGGCGACTGGTGGGAGAGCTGAAGAAGCTCAAGAACTTGGAGCTACCTGCCCATCACCAAGTGCTCATCCAGGACATCCATCCCGACCGGCTGGCCAAGATCTTCCTCAAAACCTACGAGCGGCAACCCGCGGATTTCGAGCAACTGTTGGAAATAAGCGGAGTGGGACCCAAGACCATCCGCGCCCTCTCCCTTATCGCCGATCTGGTGTATGGCGCCGAAGTGAGCTTTCGCGACCCTGTGTGCTACAGCTTCGCCCACGGGGGGAAGGATGGGCACCCTTATCCCGTGGACCGCCAGTGCTACGACCGCTCGATTCAAATTCTGGAGAAGGCCATCAAACAGGCCAAGCTGGGCAACCGGGAGAAGCTCGATGCCCTAAAACGGCTGGCTAGTATTACAGCATAACCTGCTTGCTGAGGCAGATGAGCCCCCTGAGTTCCCCCAAGTTCCCCAGAGTACCTAAGAGAGGCTCAGGGGAACTCGGGGGAACTCGTGGGTCAGTCTCTGCCAGACAGATGAATAGTCAGGAGAAGGACCTATGGACAGGCTAAGCATCTTCACCCAGGCCGTACACGCCGGGGAACGGGGCCCACGGCCCGATTTTACCCCAGTGGTGACTCCGATCTATAATTCGGTCGGTTACCTGTACGAAAACATGGATAAACTGGACGCCGTCTTCGCCGCCGAGCGCGAAGGCTACGTCTATTCCCGCTATGGCACGCCCACCAACGCCGCCTTGGAGCAAGCGGTAGCCATCTTGGAGGGCGGCGAGGCAGCCCTCTCCTTCGCCTCCGGGATGGCGGCCATCCACGCTACCCTATTGGCCACCGGCCTGGAGGCGGGCCAATCGGTGGTGGCGGCTCACGACGTCTACGGGGCCACCTATGCCCTCCTGGCCAACCTGTTCACCTCCCTGGGGGTGCGGGTGCGCTTCGTGGACATCGCTGATCTGGCGTCGGTGGAACAGGCCATTGTTGAGGAGAAGCCCAGAGCCGTTTTCTGCGAGATCATCTCCAATCCCCTGCTCAAGGTAACCAATGTGCCAGCGATAGCCGAGCTAGCCCATGCCCACGGCGCCGAGGTGATCGTGGACAGCACCTTCGCCACGCCCTACCTCGTCCGGCCTCTGAGCCTTGGCGTGGACTACGTGGTGCACAGCTCCACCAAGTACCTGGGCGGCCACGGCGACGTCCTGGGCGGGGTGGTGGTTACCTCGGCTGAGAGACGGGCACGCCTGTGGGAGCTCATCAAGCTCACCGGCGGCAATATGAGCCCCAACCAAGCCTGGCTGACCATGCGCGGCCTCAAGACACTGCCCTTGCGCATGGCCCAGCACTGCCACAATGCCGCTGCAGTGGCTAACTGGCTGGCCGAGCACCCCAGGATCGCCAAGGTTAACTACCCTGGCCTGCCTAGCCATCCTCAACACGCTGTGGCCACTCGCCTATTCCGAGAGGGTTGTTATGGAGGAATGGTGTCCTTTGAGGTAGCCGACGCTGGCCGGACCGAGGTCTTCCGCTTCATGGAAGCTCTCAAGCTTGTTCTGCCAGCCACCACCCTGGGCGACGTCTACAGCCTGGCCCTTTACCCAGCTCACTCCTCCCACCGCGCCCTGTCTCCCGAAGAGCGCGCCGCCATCGGCATCGGTGAGGGGTTGGTGCGGCTATCGGTGGGCATCGAGGACGTGGGGGACATTATCGCGGATTTGGAGCAGGC
>CAZRSI010000024.1:0-9020 GCA_964602575.1 uncultured Anaerolineae bacterium | reverse complement strand
CATGACGTTTGACGTGCTTACAGGTTGAGGAGATTCGCAGCGATGGTAGCCGTCCAATTCGACAACGTCTCAAAGAAATTCACCCTTCGTCACGAGCGGGCACGTTCGTTTCAGGAGGCGGTGCTGGCTTTTCTTCGGGGTAGAAACAACTCGCGAGAGGAGCTGTGGGCTCTGAAAGACGTCAGCTTCGCCGTGGAGCGCGGCAAGACCCTGGGGATCATCGGGCCCAATGGCTCAGGAAAGAGCACTATCCTTAAGCTCATCAGCCGCATCCTGGAGCCAACCTCCGGTCGGATAGACGTCCACGGCCGGGTGTCGGCGCTGATCGAGCTGGGAGCGGGCTTTCACCCGGACCTCACCGCACGTGAGAACATCTTCCTCAACGGTTCCCTTCTGGGTTTCAGCAGGAAGGAGATGAAGGCCAAGTTTGAGAGCATCGTCGAGTTCTCTGAACTGAAGAAGTTCATTGATGTGCCCATCAAGCACTTCTCTTCTGGCATGCACATGCGTCTGGGCTTCGCCGTGGCCATCCATGTTGATCCCGACATCCTGCTCATTGACGAGATCCTGGCCGTGGGCGACCAGGCGTTTCAGAACAAGTGCCTGGCCAAGATCGCCGAGCTTAAGAGCCAGGGAGTGACCATCTTGTTCGTCTCCCACGACCTGGAGGCGGTGCGAAACCTGTGCACCTCGGCCATTTGGCTGGAGAACGGAGTGATCCAGGAGATGGGAACAGTTGACCGAGTCATTGATTGCTATCTGAACAGCGTGACCGCTGATACAGAAGAACGGCTGAACCGGGGGCGACGTATAGAGGACGACGAGAACCGCTGGGGGAGCGGGGAAGTGGAGATCACCGAGGTGAAATTCCTCGACGCCCAGGGGAGGGAGCGCCGCGCCTTCAAGACCGGGGAGAAGATGGTGGTCAGGTTGAAGTACCAGGCTCACACCAAGGTCAAGTATCCCGTCTTCGGTGTAGCTATCTACAGCAGAGACGGTGTTCACATCAACGGGCCCAACACCAAATTCTCGGACTATGTGGTGGAATCCGTCCGGGGAACGGGGGAGATTGACTACATCGTGGACATGCTGCCCTTGCTGGAGGGCACTTATGAGCTATCGGCGGTGGTCTACGATAAGGATTGCCTCCACGCCTACGACCACCACCATCGCATGTACAGCTTTCTTGTCCAGCGTGGCGAGGTGAAGGAGCGGTACGGATTGGTTCATATCCCCTGCCAGTGGAGGCATAGGACAACGTCAAACGTAAAACGTGAAACGTGAAAAGATGATTCACGTTTTACGTTTTGCGTTTCACGTGTCCATCGCCAGGAGGTTAGACTCTGTTTGTTATGGAAACAGAACACGAATTGGTGCTCACTGAGCTACCCTTCGATCAATACCAACGATATAAAGTAGTGCAGGAGATCGTGCGGCTGATCAAAGACCAGCAGAAGGCAAGCGCGCTGAAGGTGCTCGATGTGGGAGGGGTTTCCAACACCCGCGAGGGCCAGCTCTTTTTCCCTATCTCCCACTTCCTCCCCGAAGATGCGACCATGGTCCTGGACGTGCAAGATTATAGCGCTCCCAACTACCTGCGAGTGGATGGGGATAGCCCGTTCCCCCTGGCCGACGGTTCGTTCGACGTGGTGGTTAGCTGCGATACCCTGGAGCATGTTTCCCCAGGAAGACGATCGGCGTTTCTCGATGAGCTGTTGCGGGTAGCTCGGCAATACGTGGTGTTGGCTGCTCCGTTCGACAGCGAGGACACTCGCCTGGCGGAGCAGATTTTCTACGACTTCCACCTGCGACGGCTGGGGGTGGCGCAGCCTCAACTACATGAGCACCGACTCTACGGCCTCCCCAACCTGCAGGCCCTGTGCGAAGACCTGGAGAAACGAGGCCTGCCCTACGTTGCGTTCCCCAGCGGCTATTTGTACAATTGGCTGCTGATGATGGTCATCAAGGACTATGTGCTCTCCCTGCCCGATTCCACCGCCCTGCACGCGGCCATTGATCGCCTCTACAACCGGCATTTCTTCGCCAGCGATCAGCGAGCTCCCGCCTATCGCCACGTCCTGGTCATCTCCCTGCAGGGCGAACAGGAGGTTTTGGCGCAAATCGCCCAGCGATTCGATCAAGCAGAATCCTCCCCCTGGGAGGCGGTGGGCAAGGCTGGCCTGGCCCAGTTTCTGCTCCAGTTGGTCGCTTTGGGAGATCAGAGGCAAAAGGCAGAACATATAGACATCAACCAAGACCTTTTCGACGGTACGGTGGGGGAGATTCTGCCGGGGAAAACCTTCGGCCAGTGCTTCGTCTCCCACCAGCCCAACCTGTGCCGCGTAGATGTGCTCCTGGCCACCTATCGCCGTGTCAACACCTGTGACCTCACCTTTCGCCTGCGCCTCGGGTCTCCCGACGGCGAGGAGGTGGCTGCCATCACCGTAAATGGGGCCAGCATCCAGGACAACAAATGGCACCCCTTTCGCTTTCCACCCCTGCTGGAGTCCAAAGGACGCACCTACTACTTCTCCCTCGAATCGGCCAACGCTGCCCCTGGCAATGCCTTAACGGTATACCTGGCCCTGGGGCCCTCTGACGTTGGAACGCGCTACGAGAATGGGCGGCCCCGCGATGGCTCACTGGCCTTCCGCACCTACTATCTGGCCCCAACCCCGGACGAGCAGATGCTGGCCGAACTGAGGGCACTGCGTCAGGAACTGCAGGAGCGTGATGTGCATCGGCGGAGGGGATGGCGGGCGCGATTGACAAACCTGATAAGGAGGTAAGAGGTGCAGTGCGTGATTACGCTGTCCTGATCGTCAGCGGAACCGAAGGAGACACGCAACGATACCGCTGCTTCCACCAACAGGAGCAATTGATGCTGAACGACGTGGAGTGCACGGTGAAGCATTTCAGCAACTCTCAGTTGCTGGAGGACGTGACGGATTATCGGGTGGTGATCATGCATCGGGTTCCCTACACCGATCTTATCGAAGCTGTGATCCGACGAGCTCACCAGGCTGGAGGTGTGGTCATCTTCGACACGGATGACCTGATTTTCGAGCCGAAGTTGACTCACTGGGTGGACGCGCTGTCCACCATGCCGCCAGACGAACTGAAGCTGTACCACGAGGGCGTCCGTCGTTACCGAAGAACCCTGGAGCTATGCGACTGCGTTTTGACCTCAACAGAGTTCATCGCGGACCTGGTGCGACAGATCGGGAAGCGAGCCTACGTCAATCGCAACAGCTTAAGCCTGGAGTTGATCAGGATCTCCGAGGAGGCCCGTCGTCGGCGACCCAGGCAGAAAGACGGGTTCACCATCGGTTACGCTAGTGGGACGTACACACATAACAGGGACTTCCAAGAAGCGACCGAGGCATTGGTGTGTGTTATGGAGCGGTATCCCGACGTCGAGTTGTGCGTCGTCGGCTATCTGGACCTGCCGCCAGAGTTTGAACCCCTGCGGGATCGGATTCGCCAAATCCCATTCGTCCCGTGGCGAGAATTGCCCTCAGTGCTCAGCACCTTCGACATCAATCTGGCCCCCCTGGAAATGGGCAATCCCTATTGCCGCGCCAAGAGCGAACTCAAGTATTTCGAGGCGGCCATCGTGGGGGTGCCCACTATCGCCAGCCGCATTGATTCCTTTGTCTATGCCATTGAGCACGAGGTCAACGGCCTCCTGGCCGGAAACACTGCCGAATGGATCGCTGGCCTGGAAGCGCTGATCGAGGATGCGTCCTACCGACAGGCCATGGGCGAGCGGGCACGGGAGCATGTCTATCGGAACTACCATCCACAGAGGCGGGGCCGGGAACTGATTCAGACCTTGGATGCCATTGTGCAGGACTTTCTCCTGGGAAAGCCCAGGGTTACTGCCCCCTCTCGCTACCACAGGGCGTCCCCGCCCCGACTTACCGTGAACTGGGCCTTATTGGAGCCCATCAAGGGTTCGGGGGGCTATACCAGCGCCTTCCGCATGATCCGGCATCTGGTGGAGTCGGGCCATGAGGTGCGGGCCTACATCCAGCCCGACAATCTTCTGGTGGGCAAGACCGAGAAAGAGATCGAGAGTTTCATCAACAAGTACTTTTTCGAGACGGGAGCCCGCATCGTCAAGGGCCACGATTTCGCTCGCTCCGATGCCATTGTAGCTACCGCCTGGCCCACGGCCAAAGTGGTCAGCGAAGACAGAGGCAGCCGCAAGAAGTTTTACTACGTGCAGGATTTTGAACCCTACTTCTACTCCATGGGCGAGGAGTATGTGCAAGCTGAGAACACCTACAGGTTGGGCCTGTCGCACATCACCCTGGGGAAATGGCTGACCGACCTGCTGCGAGAGCGCTATGGCGCCGATGCCGACTACATTGATTTCGGACTCGACAAGGACATCTACTATCCTCGCCCGGCACGACATTCCGATAGGCCACGCATTGTTTTCTACGCTCGCCCCAGCACCCCCCGACGAGGCTTCAAGCTGGGCGTAGAGGCATTGAATCTGGTCTATCGCAGCGCCTCCGACGTAGAGATTGTGATGTTTGGCGCTGAGCATCTCCGAGAGTATCCCATCCCCTTTCCATTTGTGAACCTGGGCATCGCCTCGGAGGAAGAGTTGGCCGAGCTGTATTCGAGCGCTACGATGGGCCTGGTGCTTTCCTACACCAACTGCTCGTTCGTGCCCTTCGAGATGATGGCCTGCCGCTGCCCGGTGGTGGCCGTTGACACGGAGCCGGTGCGAGGGTTGCTGCGGGATGGGGTCAATGCTGTCGTGACCACCGCAGACCCGCGCTCCCTGGCCCAGGGGATGCTGGCCCTGTTGGAGGATGAGGGATTGCGTCAGCGGATCGCAGCCCGGGCCTATCGAGAGGTGCAGGACCTGTCCTGGGAGAAATCCATGCAGCAGTTCGAGGAGATTCTGCTGCGGAAAGTCGGTTCCTTGACTGAAACTCGCACTGTGGCCATTGGGCATTCCACGAAGCCTGACCGAGACGCTGAAGACGTTATCGTCAGGAAAGACATAGACGTGTTGCAGAACGCCTATGACCGCCCTTGGGGGAAGATTCATGGCTCCAAACGGGCAGGGCAGAGTTTCCTGTCACAGCAAAAGAACCTGTACCGCATTGACCTGCTCATGGCTACCTATCAACCGGAGAACAGCGGTCAGCTTCTCCTCCATCTGCGCGATGATCCCAACTCGTCCGAGGATTTGGCTACAGCCTCGGTGGATGTGAGCGACGCGATGGACGAGAATTGGTTGGCCTTTACTTTTCCACCCATCCTGAACTCCCAGGATCGCCAGTTTTACTTCTACCTGGAGGCGCCCGAAACTCTCCCTGGCAATGCGGTTTCCGTGTGGATGAGTACCTCCGATGTCTACGCCGATGGCACCGCTTACGCCGATCACCGCCCCATCCAGGGAGACCTGGCCTTCCGTACGTTCTATCTGAGCGGGGTAGAGGAGGAGTCTGACGAGGAGGAAGAAATTCACCCCTTAATGAATCGCGTACAGAGCCTCCAGTGGGATCTGCGTCAGGCAAAGGCGGAGTTGGCCATGATCCAGAAGTCGCGGGCTTATCGGCTCTGTTCCCGGCTGGGCCTGATAGACCGCAGGTCGGTCAGGCATCATCGTCCATGGGCTCCTCACGCGCCGTTGCTGGTTAAGGCCTGGCGCTGCCTGCGCTACATGGGGGTGCGTGGCCTGGTCAGGGAAGGGCGAGCGTATCTGCGCTGGCGTTTTGTGCTGAAAGGAAAGGTGTAGTTTGAGGAACGTATTGCTCATCAGCAACGATGTCATCGGGGAGAGGATGGCTGGGCCGGGGATTCGCTCCTGGGAGTTCGCCAAAGCCCTGAGCGGCGATTTCCAGGTCAGCTTAGCCGTCCCCAACGAGGATCATCCGGCTGGCATCGGTTTCGCCGTTTGTTCCTACAGCCGTAATGAGGGCCGGCTGCGGGAGTTGGCCAGCGCTGCCGACGTCATCGTCTTCCAGGGCTTTATCCTGCACCGCTACCCCTTCCTGGCGGAGCTCGGCGTGCCGCTGGTGGTGGACATCTACGACCCCTTCGTCTTGGAAAACATGCGGATTCACTCGCAGGAGACGATGTTGGAGAGGGAGAGGGTCCACGGGTCCGACCTGGCGGTTCTCAACAGCCAACTGTGGGCTGGCGATTTCTTCCTCTGTGCCAGCGAAAAGCAGCGCGATTTCTGGCTGGGCATGCTGGTGGCCCTCAACCGGGTGAATCCCTACACCTACGACGACGATGAAACGCTGCGCACCCTCATTGACGTGGTGCCCTTCGGCCTGCCCTCCACCCCGCCCGAGCACACCAGGCAGGTGCTGAAGGGGGTCTACAAGACCATCGGGAAAGACGACAAGGTCATCCTTTGGGGAGGGGGGATATGGGACTGGTTCGACCCCTGCAGCCTGATCGAAGCCATGGCCAGTATCGTAGCTCATCGCCAAGACGTTAAGCTGTTCTTCATGGGAATCAGGCACCCCAATCCCCTGATCCCTCAAATGGAAGCCACAACCCGGGCCATTCAACTGAGCAAGGACCTGGGCCTTTACGACAAATTCGTCTTCTTCAACGAGTGGGTTCCCTACGAGGAGAGGCAGAATTACTTGCTGGAGGCCGATGTTGGGGTAAGCCTGCACCTGGATCACCTGGAGACCCGTTTCTCCTTCCGCACTCGCCTCCTGGACTACATCTGGGCGGGCTTGCCCATCGTCACTACCAGGGGCGACTCCGTGAGCGAGTTGGTGGAGCAGCATCGCCTGGGCAGAGTGGTAGACTACGGGGATGTTAGGCAAGTGACCGATGCGCTGCTGGAGTTGTTGGACACGCCGAACCTGCGGGGAGTGTATCGTCCCGGTTTTGAGGAGGTAAGAGAGCAATTCACCTGGGAACGAGCCGTGGAGCCCCTGGCTCGGTTCTGCGCTCATCCCCGCCTTGCCCCCGACAAGGCTGCGCCTGGCATCCGTGACTTATTTCCCTTTCCGGGCCGAAGCATCAGGCCCACCCCTTGGTGGGCCCTGCCGAGTAGAGCGTGGTATATCTTTCGAAGAGGGGGCTGGGATGCCCTGCGCAGGGAGGTGAAGTCGTATCTGCGCTGGAGATTCGGCGATTAGTGAATAGGGCGCAGGGAGGAATTTATGAGTGCCAAGATACTCGTAGCAGAGGACGACGAGTCTTTGACTTCGTTCCTGCAACCTATGTTGAAACGGGCCGGGTTCCAGGTGGTTATCGCGCGAGATGGCGAGGAAGCCCTGGCGCTGACGGACGCTGAAGAGCCCGACCTGGTGGTGCTGGATATCAGGATGCCCAAGCTGAATGGCTGGGAGGTATGCCGGCAACTCCGAAAGCGGGAACGGTATATCCCCATCATCATGCTCACCGTGCTGGGTGAGACAGTGGAAAAAGTGAAGGGCCTGAGCATAGGGGCCGACCACTACCTTACCAAGCCTTTCGACCCGCACGAACTGATCGCCCAGATCGAAGCTACGCTTCGCACAGTGCGAGAGAGCAGGGGAGCGCGGCGCCCAAGCCGCCTGGTATATGATCGTCTGGAAATTGATCTGGAGAGACGCAAGGTCTGGGTCGAGGGCGAGGAGGTGCAGCTCACCCCGACCGAGTTCAACTTGCTGCGCTTCCTGGCCGAGCATCCCGGCCAGGTGTTCGGACGCGAGACACTGCTGGACAGGGTGTGGGGGTGGGAGATGGCCATTGATTCCAGGGTGGTGGACAAGAACATCGCCGAACTACGCAAAAAATTGGAACCCAACCCCAGTGCGCCCCAGTACATTCTGACCGTGCGGGGCATCGGCTACCAGTTCCGGGAGCGCTAGCGTCTGCACAGAAAGAGGGGGAGATGATGAGCGAACCGGTGTTCCATGTTTCTTTCGACCCCATAGGCGCAGCCATCATCCTGCTGGTGTTTCTGGTCATCGTCACAGGGATCGTACTGGGCACCTCGTGGTATTGGAAACGGCGGCTTTCTCGCCCTTCCGCGATGGGGCAACTGGAGGCGCTGTTGGACACCCTGCCCATGGCCCTTTTGCTCACCGATGGTCAGGGACAGGTCCTGTGGTGCAACGCAGAGGCCTGGCGGCTGTTTTCTTTGGGCCGCGTTTCGGCCCGGTTGGACAGAGATTTGGTTACCATCGTGAAGCGGGTGGCCGAGTCCCGCCAGTCGGAACTCCGCGAAGTGCAACCGGCGGCCGACGTGCGGCTCCAGTTACAGGCCATTCCCCTGCACAGTCCTCCTTTTAGAAACAGGGTGGTGTGTGTGCTCACCGATATCTCGGAGCGACGCCACCAAGAGGAATTCTACCACAGCTTTATCCAGAACATCTCCCACGAGCTGCTGACCCCTTTGGCGGCCATCGCCGGCCACGTGGCCAACATCAAAGAATGTTCCATCGAAGAAGTAGAGAGTTGGCGACATTCACAGGAGATCATCGAGCGGGAGGTGCGGCGGCTCACAGGGCTCACCAGCAACCTGCTCCTGCTCTCCCGCTTGGAGTCAGGCGTCCCCTTGCGCCTGGAGCCCGTTAGTATCGGGGCTCTCGCCGAAGAGGCAGTAGCCGGCCTCCTCCAGGTGGCTCAGGCCAAGGGGATCGAGCTGACGATCCAGAGCCCACCTCGGCTGCCCCGCGTCCCCGCCGACCGGGCTCGGATCAAGCAGGTCTTCATCAACCTGTTGGACAACGCCGTCAAGTACTGCCCTGAGGGTAGTGAGGTCCAGGTGCGGCTGCGAACCGACGCCGAGGGCATCGTGGTGGAAGTGGCCGACAACGGGCCGGGCATCCCAGAGGAGGACCTCCCCCACATCTTCGAGAAGATGTATCGGGTGGAAAAGGAGGGGACCAGGGGCGTGGAAGGGAGCGGCCTGGGCCTGTCCATCGTCAAGAGAATCGTGGAATTGCACGGCGGCCAGATCGCGGTGGAGAGTACAGTGGGAAAAGGGACCACGTTCAGGATATGTTTGCCTTTGGCCGATGAACCAGTGTGAAGAA
>CAZRSI010000023.1:0-19258 GCA_964602575.1 uncultured Anaerolineae bacterium | reverse complement strand
GTTGGTATCTCCCGCGATCTCATCATCGGCTGGGTCGCCCCCGAAGTTCAGGACGAAGTGCTCCCCAGGGCCGACGGTGTAGGCTGGAAAAGTTTTCACCGCCGTGCTTCGCTCCCTCACCAGCCAGTACTGGATGTTGAGGTCCTCTCCTGAGACGTTGCGGAACTCAATCCAATCCTTGTCCTCACCGGGTGCCACCTCGTTAATCAGCACCTCCCCAGGCTTACCCATGGTCGGATTGGCGGCGCCTGGAGTTTGAGTGGTGAACAAGTACCAGTCGGCTTTGGCATTGGTGTCCGTGGAAGACACATCCCGGCCCAGGGATTTCCCCTTAGCCCCCTGGCTCCAGTCTGCACATTGTCCTTCGTTTTTCCTCTTGTTCTCCTCTGTATCGTTGGGATAGACTGTGGCTGCCCATTCATTCGCAGCGACTGCGTTGGTAAAAGCAGTATGTTGAGGACCCGCCCACGTCCCGTCGTTGTTGGCGAAGGCCAGGGCGTCTATCACGGTGCTGGCTCCATCCTCGAGGATGATGACATTGTCCGTGCCGATGAGGCCGCTATAGGCAGTGTAGAAGTCGCGATACCCATTGCCGTTGGTGTCTCCCGCGATCTCGTCATCGGTCGGGTCGCCATCGAAGTGCAGGACAATGTGTTCGCCCGAAGCCATGGTGTAAGAGGGGAAGGCCTTTACCACACCGGCTCTCTCTTTAACCACCCAATATCCAATATCCACGTTGCCGATCGAGGTGTTGTAGAACTCAATCCAATCGTTATCCTCGCTGGGGGCTACTTCGTTGACCAGCACGCTTCCTGGGACACCGAAGGCGGGATTGGCCTCACCAGGAGTGGGAATGCCGAATAAATACCAGTCGGTTTTGCTGTTGGTGTCAGCGGAGGACGCATCCCGGCCTAGAGACTTGCCCTTAGCTCCCTCGCTCCAGTCCGCACATTGTCCTTCGTTTTTCCTCTTGTTCTCCTCTGTATCGTTGGGATAGACTGTGGCTGCCCACTCACTGGCGGCAACTATGTTTGCAAAAGCAGTGTGCTGAGTGGAGGCCCATGTTCCATCGCTGTTAGCAAAGGCGATAGCGTCAATGATATTACCGCCGGAATCCTCCAAGATAATCACTTCATCGGTTCCAGTTAGGCCTGCAGAGCCTGTATCGTAATAAAAGTCACGATAACCATTCGCATTGGTGTCCCCGCCTGTCTCATCTGCTGTGCCTTTGTCGTGGAAGTGCAGAACAATATATTCCCCGGGAGCCAATATGTAGGAGGGAAACGTCTTTCTGATAGTATTTCTCTTCCTAACAACCCAAGATTGAATATTAATGCTGCTGTTTGAAGCATTGTAGATTTCCAGCCAATCCCTGCTATTCGTTTCACTAGGGGCCACCTCGTTTATCACTACATCCCCTGGTTCGACTGCAGATGAAGGAGTGGAAACGATTACTAACGCTGCCGTTATCATCGCCAAAACGAGGAGAAGCCGCAGGAATTCCAAAGTCTGCACCTCCTTCGAATTGCTAACTCCCAACAGGCATTTGCTTCCCTACCGTTCGCTATCAGTAAAAGAGCCACCAGGGGACCCCCTGGTGGCTGAGAGACACCCCTCGAAGCAAAACGATGTGGTGAGTGCCTGAACGCCGTGAGGACTCATCCTAGCGGCCCGAATCAGGTAATAGTATGTAGGGTTCTTATCCTACTATCGCTATAGCTTCGATCTCCAAAAGAGCTCCCAACGCTAGGTCTCCTACTTCTACCGTTGAGCGCGCTGGCGGTTGGTCAGAGAAGAGCTCGCCATAGACCTTGTTCATGGATTTGAAGTCGCCCATGTTCCTTAGGAATACGGTGGTTTTCACCACTTTATCCAGAGAGCTGCCGGCTGCCTCAAGTACCGCAGCAATATTCCTCAATACTTGGCGAGTCTGTTCCTCGATTCCGCCCTCAACTAACTTGCCCGTGGACGGGTCTATGGCCAATTGCCCAGCAGTGAAGACAAAATCTCCCACTCGTACAGCCTGGGAGTATGGGCCCACTGCTGCTGGAGCCCTATCGGTGGCTATAATCTCTCGTTTCATGATGCATCCTCCTAGAATCTTCTAATTTTGCGAAGTATTGTAACGCGCCTTGCCCAAAATGTCAATCTCTGCTTCCTTCCTAAGTACGGCGATGCACAAGTTCGTAGCGATATTATTTGCTCGCGTGGGGCCCTTTGGCTCTGCTCAGGGCAGGCCCTAGTCCCGCATCCTTCTGGGCACAAAACCGAATTCCCTGAGTGCCTGAGGCGGCGGACCAAGGTCCGCCTGGAGCATAAAACTACGAACATACGCAATAGATAATAAAGAGCAGAGTTGAATAGGTCAATGCCCCTTCTAGCTGGGTCAAGGCACCTCGACCTCCTTTTGCAGCACAACTCGGTTGTTGGCGATGGGCGTGCCGTCGGGGCCGATGGCAGCTAAGCGGTCCATGGTCTGGGGGTCATAGACGCCCAAACCAAGGCGGTAGCGCCCTGGGGGTACGTCCTCCAGAGAGAGCGCTATCTCATCGCTGACCACCTCGCCCTCAGCCCACCAGGAGGTGGGGTACTGATTCTGGCGGGGCATGGCGTCGTTCTGAGCTACGATCACTTCGGTAGCAGGGTCAAACAGGTGAACGAAGACTTTGTAGTCCTGCTCCATTTGGCGCAGCGCCTGCCAGTGCAACCTCAGCCGCAGTTTCCCTTCCTCACGGCTCAGATCATAACCTAGAAGTCGCATCTGGTTGCCAAAACTGATGTTCAGTTCAACCTGCATGGCGGGTATGTCGTAGACACGCTCTCTCCCCGCGATCTCCACGCCCAGGGGGAGAGCGAATTCCCCGAAGCCTTCATCCGTCTGTGGATCGAATACGGCGACAACTAAGTCGTAGCGCCCCGCAGGCAGCAAGGGATCGAGGGGCAGGCGGTAGCGGACAGCGACAAAAGCATTGATCGGCCAGAGGGAGGTGGCATAGCCCTTGGCTATCGGTTGGGTCTGCGACTGGACGATTATCCCGCTCTCATCTCTCAGGGACACACGGCAAGCGTAATCGCGGGTGGGGTGCTGGACGGCAGCCCACCTGGCCTCCACGACCAGAGGCTGTCCCTGTTCTATCTGTGGTGTTACAGGGCCCAGTTTCACCAGAGCCAACTGCCCGAACTGCTGGAGCACGGGATAGGCAGTCTTGATGGTGGGCTGTGTCAGGGCTACTGGCATCCTTGCCGTGCCGATGGGAGCAAGCGAGGCTACTTCGTAGAGGACCACCTCCAGCGAGTAGTCCTCGCCAGGCGGGGTGCCCTCAGGCAAAGGCAGGATGTAGCTGTCGTCAATCAACTCCCCCTCTCGCCACATGCTGGTGGGGTAGAGGCCGTAGTGAGGTTGGGTGTCCAGGGAGGCCAGCACTTGGCCATCCCCATCCTGCAGGCGCAGGGACAGGCCATAGTTGGCGGCCACTGGCTGCCTGGCCCGCCAGGTCAGCCTGGCCTCCAATTCCTCGGGTTTTTTCTGCTTGGTCTCCATTTCACTCAGCACGATGTCTGGTCCGAAGTTCGCCAGAGTCGGCTCATTGCCCGTCGCCCAGCGCTGGCTGCGGACGCGCACGGGATGTAGATAGGTGGTGCCCAAGGTCTCGCCCCGCTCGTTGATGGGCCTTATCCTGCCCTCCTCGTTCCTCACCCCCACGCTGATCAGGTAGAGGCCGCGAACAGCGTCGTCGGGAACTTTGAGATGGTGATGGGTCGCCTCCCCCTGACGGGGGGGGATGGCGACGATGTCTTCAGCCAAGGTAGCATCGGTTTGGAAGAGATACTCAGCCGGGGTGGTCAGGCGTGCGAGGGCTTCCAGGCCCTCACTTGTGACCTCATCCCAATGGAGAACCACCTCGAGGGTATCTCCAGCTTCCACCTCCTCTGCCGAAAGTTCGTAGTTCCTTAACCGTGCTACCCCGCCAAAGTTGACCCCCTGTGGATTGTGGTGCAGATAGGGGAGGCGGTCGAAATCCATGGTCAGGTCTAATGGTCCTTGGTCGGACGGTCGGGTGGTCGGATGGTCAATCATAGGTCGGTCTGAAATCCAAAATCCGATTATGCCTATCAGCACAATCGCCATCGTGACGGTCCACAATCGGTGATCTTTGGCAAGGCGGAGATAAGCTTCCACGCGCCGTCCAATCCCCGATCTCCAATATCCAGTATCCAGTATCCTATTGACAATCAGAAACGCGACGATAACTACTGCAGTTACCACCGACAGCCCCTCAGCCAGGGCCCGCAGCGGTGTGCGTTCCAGGCGCAGGATGACCTGGTGCTCTCCCTGGCCAAGGTCGAGGCCGATGTAGCCCAGATTTTCGACGGGCTGCACCTCCCTGGGCTGACCGTCCACGTAGGCCCGCCAGCCGGGGAAGTAATAGGTGTGGAAGGCCAGGGACGCCTGGGGGGAAGTCACGTCAAGAACCCACGCTTCGGCTGCCGGTTTGCGCCAGAGCAATTCAGCCGTTCTCACCTCTCCGCTCATCACCAGTGGTGGCGGTTTCTCGCCCTTGCGCAGCAGCACCTCGGAGGTATAGGGGCGAGGCACCACCCAGCGCGGCAGATACTCGTGGCGGATGGTGGTGCCCACGTTGGCGGTGAAGTATTCGTAGAGCATCAGTCGCTCCAGGGTGATGTCCTCCTCACCGATGGGGAGGTACTCGGGTTTGAGGCTCAGCATGGAAGTTGCTAGCAACGCTGCTCCCACGAAGGAGGCCAGCAATACAGTTATCTGTAGCCCTGTTCCGCTTTGCTGCTCACGGCGGACCTTAGTCCGCTGCCTTAGGTGCTCAGGATACTCGACTTCTTGCCCAGAAGGGCGCGGGACTAGGGACCCGCGCGAGCGGCACCTTAATCCGAAATCCGAAATCCGAAATGGGATGACCAGGCTGGCGAAGAAGGCCTGCACCGACAGGAAGCGCCAGGGAAACTGCACGAAGGGCAGGAGGGGGATGTTGTCCCATAGCGGGCGCGAAAGGGGTAAGATGAGGAAGGTGGAGATAGCCAAACCACTGACGAAAAAGGTGCTGTGGGCCTCGGGGCGGCGGCGTCTGATCCACCAGACGACGATAGCGACCACACCCAGGAGGGTGAGCACGGCCTGGGCCAGGCCCATGGCGAAAGGTGTCCGCCCTGGCACGATGGCGTAGTCGAACAGCAGCGAAGGCTGCACCAGGTTCAGGCCACGGAAGTGGTTGGCGTAGTTCAAGTAGCCAGTGGTCTGATGCTCTAACTGTACATACTTGCCCTCTAGCAGGGCCGGCAGCCAGAACCAGGCGCTAAGGGCCAGGGCCAGAGCTATGCCTGCCAAACCAGGCAGGAGGAAGCTGGTGATTGGATGTCGGGTATTGGATATTTCGCCTCGGTCAGAGACCTTCGGCGAACAAAGAAAGATAGTGTAAAGGATGACGAAAGGGGTAAAGATTAAAGCTGAAATGTTGTGGGTCAAGATCAGGCCACTGTAGCTAAGGGCAAGCAGAGCGATGTTGCAAGTTGAGAGCGAGTTTCGCAGGCGGAGCAGTGCCCACAGGATGAGGGGATAGAAGACGAAGGCGTAGAACTCCGACAGGGCGTCGCCGCGCACGTAGACATTTACAAGGTGATAGGGCGCATAGGTGTAGGCCAGGGCGGCCAGGATGGCGCCAGCTTCTCGGTGGAACAGGCGTTTGGCCAGGAGATACATCGAGGTAGCAGCGGCGACGAAACCCAGGATCTGGGTTAGCTTTATGGCCCAGATGAAGCCAAAGCCACAAAGTTTGAACAGGGCGGCGATGTAGTAGGGCAGAGAAGCGTAGAAGTTGAAGAACGGATAGCCCAGGCCGTAGGCAGCGTCGGGCATCCAGCGGGCGGGGAAGACGCCAACCTTCAGGTTGGCCACCAATTGGTGGAGACGCACCAGCAGGAAGGGGCTATCGCCTCCCCCTCGCGTGTTGATGGGGCCATCGCCCACCAGCAACGGCAGACAGGCGACAAGGCTCAGAGACAGCACGAGGAGCAATTCAATGCCTTTTCTATTCATCGCGGATTTCCATCTCCTCAACTAAGACAACACGGTTATCGCGAACAGGGTTCCCAGCGGCGTCAACAGCGGGGAGGCGGTCCAGGGTCTCAGGGTCGTAGAGGCCCACCGCCAGCCGGTAACGACCCGGGGGCACCTCCGCCAAATCAAGGGTGATCGAATCGCTCACCACTTCCCCCTCTATCCAGCGAGAGGTTGGATAACGTCCTTCCCGTGGCATGGCATCGTGCTGAGTTGCGATGGTTTCGGTGGCTGGATCGAACAGGTGAACGAAAACCTTATAATCCATGGTCATCTGTCGAAGGGCCTGCCAATGCAATTCCAGGCACAGCTCTTCGCCCTCTCGAGCTAGATTGTAGCCCAACAGCAGCACCTCACCACCGAAAGTCACACCTACCTTCCTTTGCATCTCCGGCACAGTGAAGTGGCGTTCCGGCGCTGTGACCTTGATGACCCCGGCGCCAAACTCACCTGGACCTTCCTCCATCAGGGTCAGCACCAGGTGATAGCGATCAGCGGGCAGGTCCTGGCTCAGACGCAAGCGGTAATGAGCCAGGACGAGGGCATTCACAGGCCAGTTGGACGTGGGATATGAGCTGGCGATGGGCTCTTGCCACTCCTGCACTACTTCTCCTTTCTTATCTTTCAGCCTCAGGAGGCAAGTGTAATCCCGTTCCATAGGGGCCACAGCCGCCCATTTCACCGTCAGCGGGAGTACCTCCCCCTGTTCCAGGTGGGTGCGTTCCAATTTGGCCTCAGCGATGGCCAACCCCTGGGGGAAGCGATACTTTACGGGGTACTCCTTTTTCACCGTCGGCTGCGTCAGAATCACATTTTCCACCTCGGTGGTGACAAAGGGTTGCAGCGTCCGCACATCGTAGAGGATGACTTCCAGGGAGTAATCCGACCCAGGCGGTGTGCCCTCTGGCAGGGTCAGCCAGCGGCGATCGTGGATGAGTTCCCCCGGCCGCCAGAGGCTGGTGGGGTAAAAGCCGTACAGGGGCTGGGTGTCGAAAGAGACGACGGTGTAACCTTCGCCGTCTTTGAGACGCACGGAAGTGCCGTAGTTAGCGGGAATCTGCTCAGTGGCCTGCCAGACCAGGGTAGTTCTCAGGAGCTGAGGGCTCTCTTGTTTCGCCTCCGCCTCAAGCAGAACAATACCCCCCTGCCCCTCTGCTCCCCTGCTCCTCCGCTCCTCCGCTCCCCTGCTCCGCAGGTGCACAGGGCTCAGGCAGAGGATGTCCAGCGGTTCCCCTCCTTCGCTTAGGGCAGCGATTTCCCCTTCCGCATCCCTCAAGCCGACGCTGACAAAATAGATCCCGCGCACGCTCTGGTCGGGAATCTTCAACCGGTGAACAGTCGTCGCTTCCAGTGGTGCTATGTCCTCTGCGATGAAGTAAGGCACCTGAAAGAGGTACGCCGCCGGCAAGAGCAGACGAACGACAACTTCAGGCGACTTGCCGATTTGCGGCTTGCTGATTTGCGACCAGTACAGAGTCACATCCATCGTGTCCCCGGCCCTCACCTTCTCCGCTGAGAGCTGGTATCCTCGCAAACGAACCCCATTCTCGAAGGGCACTCCTTGAGGATTGTGATGCGGGTAGGGAACCCGCTTGAATCCCAGGGTCAGGTCTGAGACAGCTCCCTCCTGTACCGGTTTGGGCAAAAGGCGTGGCAAGAGGACAAGGAACAGGGTCAGGACTACAACCCACTTCGCAAATCGCCAGATACGGCGGCTTAAGAGCGGGATCTGGCGATCCCTTTCGAGCAGGGCAAGAGAAGCCAGCAGACTGGCAACGAGGATGAGAGTCAGTAGGGATAGCCCTTCGCTGAAGGCGCGCACGGGAGTGCGCTCCAGCCGCAGAATGACCTGGTGGGAGCCTTGGGGCACAGACAGGCCGATGTAGCCCAAGCTCTCGACCGGGCTTGTGTCCACCTTCTGCCCGTCCACGTAGCCCTGCCAGCCGGGAAAGTAGAGGGTGTGAAAGGCCAGCGAAGCCTGAGGGGAAGCAACCTCCACCAGCCAGCGCTCCTCCGTAGGCTCCTGGGCCAGCAACTCGGCCTGGGACAGTGCACCCTGGAGAACCAGAGGGGGGGGCTTTTGGCCATCGTTCAGCAGAACCGCCGAGGTGAAGGGGCTAGGCTCCACCCAGCGAGGCTGATATTCATTGCGGCTGGTGGTGCCTACGTAGGCGGTGAAGTACTCGTACAGAGCTACGTGCTCCCTGTTGACCTCGTCTATAGCAATATACTCCACGGGCAAGTCGAGCATGGCCGTAGCCAGCAGAGCCAGACCCAAGACCACAGCCACGATACCGCGCCAGGCCCTTTTGCTCGGCCAGCAAGCCAGATAGCCAATGATGAGGCTCAGAGGGAGGGCCTGCACTGTCAGGAGTCGCCAGGGGAACTGGACGAAGGGCAGTAGCGGCACCCTGTTCCAGAGGGGGCGGGATGCAGGGGTGATGAAAACGGTGACGATAGCCAGCATCAACAGCAAGAAAGCGCTGTTTCGCTCCATGCGGCGATGCCTGGCCCACCAAATGATGATGCCGACCGCACCTGCCATGCCAAGGACAGCCTGCACCGCTCCTATGGCGTAGGATGATGCCCCCCGCCGATAGTCGAACAGTATTTTCCATTGAATCAGGTCGGCGCTGCGGAAGTGGCCGCTGTAGTTGAGGTAGCCAGTAGTCATACGCTCCAGGTGCACCCATTTGCCCTCCAGCAGGGCTGGCAACCAGAACCAGGCACTCAGGGCTAAACCAAGAACGATGCCCGCCAGGGCAGCCAGCAGGAAATCAATGGCTATTCGTGTCCTCTTTCTGCTAAGTGGATATTGGGTATTGGATATTGAAGGCTGACAATTTGTTTGAGAAATCCGCAATCGAGAGGTCAGGTAGAGGGTGTAAAGGATGACGAACGGGCTGAAGACCAGGGCGGAGATGTTGTGGCTCATGATGAGCCCTGCGTAGGCCAAGGCTAAGAAAGCGATGTTGGCAGGAGAGGGCTTTTGGTGCAGCCGCCAGAGGGTCAGGAGTATAAGGGGATAGAAAGCGAAGGCATAGAACTCCGACAGGGCGTCGCCGCGCACGTAGACCTGTATCAGGTGGAACGGGGTATAGGTATAGGCCAGGGCGGTCAGGAGAGCAGCGGCTTTCGAGTCCCAGAAGTGCCATGCCAGCAGGTAGGCGAAGACTGTAGCGGTTACGAAACCCAGTACCTGCGTCAGCTTTAGAGACCAGATGTAGCCGAAGCCAAGGAGGTTGAAGAGGCCAGCAGCGTAGTAGGGCAGGGAGGCATAGAAGTCGAAGAAGGGGTAACCCAATCCGTAGGCGCCATCGGGCATCCAGCGAACCGGAAACACGCCGCTCCGCAGGTTGAGAACCAACTGGTGCAGGCGCATCAGCAGGAAGGCGCTGTCGCCGGTGTTCACCACACCGGGCACTGACAGAATAGGAAAGTAAGCAAAAAGGCCCAAGAGGATCGGAGCCAGCCAAAAGGGCAAGCGCCGAAGGATCTTCTTGGGCCCAAAAGAAGTGTTCATCTCTGTTTCGGTCTATCGTCTCCTCAGGATGTTGAACACGATGGCTATGGCTGCTGCGAGTATAATGATGAGAACGCCGCTCACCTTGTACAGATTGGCACTTAGGGTTGACATAAGAGGCTTGGGCGTTGGGGTTGGTGAAGGCACAGGTGTAGATGTGGGCAGCGGCGTAGATGTCGGCGCAGGAGTGGGCTGAAGGGTGTCGCCGAAATCGATCTGGATGGTACTACCGCCTGCCACCACCACCCCCCAATCGTCGCGGGTGGTGGAGTCGTAGTCGGGCGGGTTTTGCTCCGACAGGAAATAGATGCCCGGAGTCAGGTCTGTAAAGCAATACGGTTCGTTGATGCCATCGGTGATGTAGTTGCCCACCGTCTGCAGAGCATCGGAGAGAGTGAACATGGCCCCAGGTAGAAGTTCCTCATCTGGGTCTCGCATCTTGTTGCCGTTGCGGTCGTGATAGGCCAGTACGCAAATGCTCCCTACGGCCGGTGTCGGGGTGGCCGTGGGCGTGGGGGTATTGGTTGGTGTAGGAGTGTCGGTTGGGGTGGGAGTGTCCGTTGGCGTAGGGGTTATGGTCGGCGTTGGAGTAGGAGTATCGGTTGGCGTTGGAGTGGGGGTGTTGGTGGGCACTGGCGTGGGAGTCGGCTTAGGCGTGGGGGTTGGCGGCCGGGGGGTGGGGGTGGGAGCGACAGCAGTCAAGACAGCATCATCCCAGTAGGAGTCGTTAAACCGCACCCGCCATTCTGGCGCACCCCTGGTGAATACGGTAACTTTATCGGCCTGAGCAATAGTGGATACACTGAGGTGTACCCATTCGTTGCACGACATCACCGGATCGGACCAGACGATGTTAGGAGAGGTCCCGTCTATGCCCCCGTAGGGGTCAATGCCGGCCGAAACGGCGTAGTTGCCAAAACCCGCGCACTGATCCGGATCCGGGTCTGTACTGCTCCATACCTGGACCCAGATAGAGAAGGAGACCTTGCTGCCTTTGGGCACTGCCACCTGTTGGTAGATGCCACCGATGTGGGTGGAGTAGGTGTTGAAATACTTCTGAGCGAAACGGCCTGAGTGCACACGCCGCATGGTAAAGACCCAGGCGTCTTCCGGCTTGTATTCGGGTCGCCGGAGGTAGCCATGGCTGGTTTGCTCCTCAGAGCCCTGTACCCACCACGCCTCCCATCCATTGGCTACGGTTACCTCGCCAGCGCCTCGCTCGCTAAAGCCCTCTTCGAAGCCAGGGTTCCTCAGTAGGTTCTCCTGGTGAGGGGGTACGGCGGCAAAAACCCTGATGGGTATCAGGACCAATAGGATGAGCATCAAAGTTGTTACCAGGCGATATAATCGCATAACTTTTCCTCCCGTAAGATTTTTAGCTTCTCAACTCGCTTTGGAAAACGGCCCTCAGAGTTCCTATGAGCTTCCCCCAGTTCCTTCTTCAAACTCCTGGGAACTCCGGGAACTTGGAGGGGCTCAGAGATCATCTAAGGGCTAGATGGTCGCTTATCGGTTGGCCAGCTTCATCAAGGATCTGCAAGCGGTCCATAGTTTGCCATTTATAGAGGCCAATTATAATCTTATGGCTGTCCGGATCATATGGTTCGGGCAAGACCAAGGTGTGCTCATCGTTAACGATGTCTCCCACCCGCCACAAACTGGTGGGGTAGTAACCTTGTGCGGGAAACGAGTCGTCCTGGGCGAGGATGGTATCATCTCGCGTCAGGTGGACGAACACCGAGTAATCGGCCTCGATCTCCACCTCAGCTCGCCAGAGGAGGTCTAACCGTAGCTCCTGGGGCGAGGTAATGTCCAGCCGATGGCCGACCAGGGTCAAACCTCTCTCGAAACGGGCCTCTGGCTCTACGGAAGAGGTAGCCGTAGGGGTGGCTGTAAAGGTAATGTACAACAAACGGGCCTCTGTTTCCAGGTCGCCCCGTTCCAATGAGCCCTCGTTAACAGCGATGAGTGACTCTGCGGGCAGAAGGGACAGGTATTGTTGATACTCCTCGTAAGGCCACACGATGAGCATGACTTCATCTGAATAGACTTTGGGAAGTTTACCACCTTCTTGCAAGATAGTCAAGTTTGGCGATCGGGGCACCAGGAAGCGCACCGACGCCCAATCCCGCCAGAGGCGGTCAGCCATGTAGAGGTGACGTCCAGACAGCGGATGGTTCTGCTCGGCCCAGAGCTTCGTACCATCCCACCCGCTACCCAGGAACCGATTGGCCTGGACCGCCAAGTCCACCGCTGCCGTTTCAAAATTGTATCTCAAGTATGGGCTGGTTGCGTGATCCCCGAAATAGTCCGCGATTGTGTCGCTCAGGCCGAAAGTCAGCACCAGCGCGACCGCGATTAGAGTTTTGGGTTTTAGGTTTTGGGGTTTGAGTGTCGCTTTGCTCTCCAAGAACCGCCAAAACCAATCTAGCCCTATGGCTGGCACCACAAAGGCCACTGGCAAAATGCCCACCCCTCGCAGGAAGTGCGGCGCATCTTCGGCCAGGATGGTGGGCAAGAGCATAGTCGCCAGCCAGATGAGCACCAGGGCATGTGGAGTGCTCCGGCGAAAGCACAGGAGGCACAGAATCAACCCCAGCAGGAAGAAGATGCTTAACAGGGGATCGAAAACTGGGCGCAGGGGCACATTGTGGCGGGGGATAAAATCGCCGCGACAGGTGAACATCAGCAGTGTCCTGCCCGTGTGTCGGAACAGTGTCCCCCAGAAGTCTCCTTTGTTGATGGCGGAGTTGAATATGGAGACCTGCCCCACGCGCTTCAGAAAGGCGTCCCAGTGCGTAGCGACGTACACCATCAGGGGGATCAGCACCGCCAGGGCAACCAGCACAAAGGCTAAAGCGCCTTGTTTCCATTTTCTTACAGTCCTCTTTTCAGTGAGAACCAGGTACAGGCCAAAAGCAGTCAAGGCCACGATGGTAAAACGGGCCGCCAGGTAGGTGTAGAAGGTCAGCCCGTAGAGCACTCCTCCTGTCAAGAAATGCCGTTTGCGGCCGTCCTTCAGGCCAAGCCACAGTTGCCAAAGGGTCAGGGCCACGAAAAGGGGCATAGCCACGGCGCGAAAGCCGATGCGGCTTAAGTTGACGTGCCACAGGGTAAAGCCGGTGATGGTGGCGGCCAGCAACCCGATGCGCCGGTTGAACATGGCTTTGACCATGAGGTAGGTGGCGGGAATTGTTAACGTGCCCAACACAGCGGCTACAATCCGTATGGCCCCTGGGCTGCGGCCCAGCACGGCCACAGACAGGGCCACCAGGTAGATAAACAGCGGCTCGCGGCCGTTGTTGGCCTCAAAGAAAAGCGGCCTTTTGCCTTCTAAGACGGCAAGGGCATCCAGGCCGTTGAAAGCTTCGTCGTGATAAAGGCCGGGCGGTACGCTTCCGAGAGCCCAGAGGCGCAGTGCCGCTGCTGTGGCTATTATCACAAGCAAAGGCATCCATTCAGCAAGAAACGAACGCCCCGGTCTCTCCAAGCTCTACCAATCCTTCCCTCGACTTCTCCCTGGTGGGAAGACGGGGTTTCGCTGGGCGGCAACTTTGTCGCCCATAGAACCCTCTTTTCCCACGAAGTGGGTCAGCGCTGCTGTCCACGGTATCCGCTGTGGTAGCAAATTATAGCACAAGGCATAAGAATGTCAACCAATAGCCTGTAGTGAGCTTGCGTAGCGAAGCCTGGGAAGCCTGGAGACTGCCTATCAGCAAAACAAAGCTGGCTGCTATGCCCCCACACCCTTATATGTCAGCAAATCAAATCGGGCAATGCAGCCAGCTCTACGTGATGAGCGGGTATGTGACTTGACCTCTGTATAGCCCTGAAGGATAAACGGCAATATTGATAATCGAGAGTGGGCTAACTTTCTTCACACCTCCTTTCTGTGTCGGTAGCGACGGCTGTTGTTGAGGTACCTGTTCAGCATCTTAATGCTGTACCTGCGGTGTCCACCTGGAGTGCGGTAAGGGATCAATCCTCCTTCCCTTTCTATCTTGCTCAAAGTGAACATACTCACCCGCAGATACCTGGCAGCCTCCTTGGCGGTCAAAAGGTTCATCCTCTCTTCAGCCATTTCTCACACCTCCTTTCACCAATTGGACATTCCTAAGAATACGGGGTAAACTGTGGCATCCCCTGCCTGCTTTTATGAACAACCTTGATTACCTGGTAACTTAGCTTGAAAGCAGGCAAAACGCTGCAAACTGGGTGAACTATCTGCATTATAGCAGATTATTTGTAGTTTATGGGTGAAAATACAATGAATGATTCATTAAAAAGGCATGAACGAAAAGTGAACTTTGCGTGAAAAAGAAACTCCGGTCAGCGCTTTAAGCCTGACCGGAGCCTTTGCTTGTGGTATCAGGATTCAATTGCAGGACAGATTTCTTTTCAGGGTTGAAAGTTGAAAATTGCCATCATCCGCCAATCCTGCGTTTGCGTGTTCTATCTTCGAGATGAGCCACCGGCATGCGCATCCCCAGAACTGTGTTTTGTTCCTCTTTCTCGTGCACAACGTGGATGTACACCTCTTGGCTCTTGGCCTCATTTCCAGCCGCATCATAGGCGACCACGTGGATTTTATGGGTCTCGGTGTAGCCATGGGTATCGGAGATAATGGTCATTCCGTTGGCCCAAACCTGCATGCGCATGCCCTCCGAATCGGTGAGCACGTGGGTAATAGTGATCACCTGGGTGGTCAGGCTGCCATCTGGGTTCTGAACGACCTGGGTTTCTCTTACCACCGTTCCTGGTATGGGTATGGTATCGGACATGGTGATGGTCCACTTAGTGTTGTAAGGCGGTATGGTGCTGTAACCAAGCAAACGGTCGTCCAGGTAGAACTCCACCCGGTCCATGGAGAAATTGTCTACTGCTTCGGCCGAGATGTTGACGTATTCGTCGTCTTCCATGACGTAGATGTTACCATCGTAAGGATAGATTAGCTCCACTTCTGGTGGAGTGTTGTCCACCGTGACCGGTATGGTGGCCCTTCTGTAGTTTCCTCCTCCGTCCACTACCGAAAGTTGAAGGGTGTAGAGCCCGTCCAGGCCCTTTACGTCCCAATACTCCAGGGGGCCGTTGGTGACCTGATTGTAGTGATCACCGCTGATCTGAATCCACGCCGAAGGGTTCAGCCCCTGGCCGTATTCCAGGCGATAGAGCTGGAAATTGCGCGCTTTGGCATTGCCGATGATGGGAACCACATCTCGAACATAGGCATAGGGAGCGGGGCTGATGATAGCCACATCTCCGGTAGCGGGGATGGGGCCATAGGCAGTGTCGTATTGGGTTGGCGGTTGGGGAATGCCCTGTTCGCGCACCCAGTCGGCGGCCTCAGGTGGGTAGATCTCGTAGACTCTCTCCTCCACCAGTTCGGGCGGGGTGTAAACGGTGGCCAGTTTACCTGTCTCCTTGTTGACCCGGAATACTTGATGGACGTTGCAGTATGCTGTAGGAGCCGTCCCCTCGATGAAGATTTCCTTGATCTTGTGAGGGCAATGCTCCGTAGGTAGCATCCCGGAAACGGAGCAAACCTCCACCTCCTCGAAGCCGGGTGGCCTTTTGAATTCCTCCACCGGCATGTCCTCCAGCACCTTCTCCATGAAGTCGTGCCAGATGGGAGCCGCTCCCCGCGATCCAGGCACGTGGTTCATAGCTTCGTTACCGCTGTTGCCTACCCAGACGCCTACAGCCAGTTGCGGAGTGTAGCCAATGGTCCAGGCATCACGGAAATCGTTGGTGGTGCCCGTCTTGGCTGCGGCCGGACGACTGAGTTTCAGTGGGCTTTCCCAGCCGAAGGCCGGAGCACGAGCGTTGTTGTCGGCCAGGATATCGGTGATCAGGTAAGCCAACTGAGGGCTTAACACCTGCCTGGTCTCAGGAGCGGTATATTGCCAGATGATATTACCATCTCGATCTTCGACCCGCAGGATGGCCACTGGATCGAGTTCACGGTAGCCGGGGCGTGGCTCTTTTACCGGCACCCCGGCCATTGTTCCGCCGTTAGCGAATACGCTAAAAGCATAGGTCATATCCAACAGCGTGACCTCGCCCCCTCCCAAGGTGAGGCTCAGTCCATAGTAGTCCTCATTGAGGGTGTTGATCCCCAGGCGATGGGCGGTGTTTAGCACGTTCTCTATGCCCACCATGTCCAGCACTTTTACCGCTGGCATGTTGATCGAGCGGGCCAGGGCCTGGCGAATGCGCACGGGGCCGTGATACTTGCGGTCGTAGTTCTCCGGTACGTAAGGAGGATTAGGTGGGTCGGGGAAGGCTGTACGCACGTCCATGATCATGGTAGCCGCTGTATAGCCCTGGGAGAAAGCCGTCACATAGGTGAAAGGCTTGAAGGCCGAGCCGGGTTGCCGGTGAGCCAGAGCCATGTTAATCTGGCCGGCGATCTTATCATCCCAATAATCGAGGCTGCCCAACATGACCAGGATCTCGCCAGTCTGGGGGCGGATAGCCACCACCGCTGCATTGGAAACATTCCGGTCCTGGGCCTGCAGCTCGGCTATCCAGCGCCGGGCGATTTCCTGAGCCTGGTTTTGCATCTCCAGGTCTATGGTAGTGTAGACCCGCAGCCCACCCCGGTACACCAGGTCTGGGCCAAACATCTCCTCTAGGCGCTTGCGGGCGTATATGGAGAAGTGGGGAGCGATGATGTCGTAACGCTCCTCGCGAGCCTTAATGTCCAGTTTTTGGTACTTGGCGGCCACAGCCTGTTCCGGGGTTATGTAGCCTTGTCGCATCATGGCATCCAGCACCAGGTGTTGGCGCTTGCGGGCCTCCTTGGGGGCGTCAATGGGGTTCAGGGCAGGGAATTGAGGAATGGCAGCCAGCATGGCACATTCAGCCAGGTTCAGTTCCTGGACGGGTTTGTCAAAATAGACCTTGGCCGCCGCTTCCACGCCATAGGCTAGATTTCCATAGAAGTTGGAATTCAGGTACCATTCCAAAATCTGATCTTTACTGTAGCGTCTCGATACCTCCAGGGCCAGGATAAATTCTTTGATCTTCCGAGAGTAGAGAACCCTGTATCTTTCCTCTGGAGGGATCAGCACATTCTTGACCAGTTGCATAGTGATGGTGCTGCCACCCTGAACACGGCCACCTCGTAAGATGTAGTAGTAAAAGGCACGAGCAAACCCCCTGATGTCGAAGCCGGGATTTTCGTAAAAGGTCTTGTCTTCAATAGCAATGGTAGCCTGGCGGAGATAGAGAGGGATTTGTTCCAGCGGAACCCAGGTGCGGTCACCCAAGCGGGGGTCGAAGACCTCGTAGAGGAGCACTTGGCCAGTGCGGTCGTATATCTCGGTGGTCTCGAACTCCTCCTGTTCCGTCTCGATCCGGCTGGGATCGGGCAGGTCCTTGGCAAAGTAGGCATACACGCCTACTGCTGTGCCAATGCCTGCCAGGCCAAGCAAAGTGATAGTGAAAAACACGATGGCTACTACGCCGACAAGCAGACGTAAGAGCAAGCCATTGTTTTTCTTTCTACGCCTATGCAATATGTGCTGCCTGGTGTGAATATCCAAGGCTAGCGAGCCTCCTCCCCACTTTCTATGCCAACCCTTGCTTTAATTGTAACAAAAAAGCCCAAAAGTGCAAATCGTCTGAAAGGGGCTTGGGCAGCGAAACCTGGGGAGCTTGAGGGGTACCCCCTTAACCCCACTTTTTCCTATTCAGGGCAGGGCTGACTGGGCCAATGCCTCACACCGGCAACGAGAAGAGGGGATATTGGGGGGACACCCCCCACACCCTCCGACCTGCTGCGCAGGCCCTGAAAGAGGCGGTGCTTGACGATTTCCCCTTTCGCTGCTATGATTGAGGATATGAGCGGGAATCGAAAGCAAGCAATAGCTGTTCTGGGGCTTCTTGTCCTCGTAGTTACAGCCCTGCTCCTTTTGCAGAGCTCGCCTTGGTCTTTCTTCGCTGACCGGGCTAAAGTGCAAAGGCTGGTGATAAGATGTGGTGTTTGGGCCCCCTTGGCAACTATTGTGTTGCATGTGGCCCAGGTGCTCCTGGCTCCCGTCCCAGGTCAGGTGATAGATGTTGTAAACGGCTACCTGTTTGGCCTTATCTGGGGCACCATATACAGCGTGATCGGAGTGGTTGTGGGTTCCAGCCTGGCTATGGCTCTGGCCCGACGCTTCGGGCGTCCTTGGGCAGAGCGCCTGATCAAGAGAGAGACCCTGGAACGCCTCGATAGCTATTCGCGGCAGAGAGGAGTCCTCTTCTTCTTTCTTGTTTTCCTCCTCCCATTTCTGCCCGATGATGCGGCCTGCTTCCTGGCTGGTCTCACTCCATTACCCCTGCTGGAGTTGATTATGTTGACTGCCCTTGGTCGCCTGCCAGGTATCATCGTGGCCAACTTGGTAGGTGACAACGTGAGCGAACTTACACCAACTCAGACAGCGGCCTTCATCTTAGGCTTAGCTATCATTGCCCTGGTCTTCTGGCGCTATCAGGAGCGAATAGAGATGGCGATGCTAAAAGCTGCGTCGTGGCTTACTGATAAGCTGGGGCTTCCGAAGTCCTGACAGGCTTAAGAGCGCGAGAGGTTGCGAGATGATGAGAGCCCTCGGTTTAGACCTGACCACCTCGTCCCACAAAAAGACTGCTTACGCTGTCCTGGACAAAGAGATGGTGCTTCTAGCCACCGGGTTCGTGACTGACAACGAGGAGATAATCTCCCTAGCGGAGGAATTGCGCCCCACTCTGGTGGCCATTGACGCCCCCCTCAGCCTGCCTCTGGGCCTCTGCTGTCTGGAGGAAAGCTGCCCTTGCCATCCCATCTCCGCTGGCAGTGGGCGTCAGTGCGAACGGGAACTCTCAGCTCTGGGTATCGGCTGCTACTACACCACCAAACGCTCCATCATAAAAGGAATGGTGTATCGGGCCATCGCGCTCAAGGAGAGACTGGAGGGGCGAGGCTTCGAGGTCATCGAAGTCTACCCTTATGCCAGTCGGGTGCGTCTCTTCGGCGAACTACCACGCAAGACGACCGTTACCGGACGGCGCACTCTCCAGGTAAAGTTGCGTCACCTCATCCCGTCCCTGCCCGCGCCAAAGGAGCGGCTTCTTTCCCACGACATGCTCGATGCTCTCCTCGCTGCCTACACCGGTATTCTCTACCTCGATGGCCAGACCCAGGCCCTGGGGGATCCAATCGAGGGCTTGCTGCATTTGCCCGCTCTTCCCTAAAATGATATAATATAACCTTGCCTGACATTTCACTCTTTCCCTTCCCTCTCTTTGCGAAGTAAGCAGCGTTGCCATGTGGGGCTAAATAGAAGGATAATGGGGGAGCAAAAATGGAATGGCGAAGCAAAAAGGGAAAACTGAGCCGCACCGAGGTGGAGCACATCGCTGAACTGGCAAAGCTCAGCCTGACCGAGGAGGAGAAAGAAAAATTCAGGGAGCAGCTTTCGGCTATCCTGGAGTACGCCGACATATTGCAACGTTTGGACACCGAGGCTATCCCTCCCACAGCGACTGTGCTCCCCCTGCGGAATGTGATGGTGGTGGATGAAGTCAGGCCCTCCTTCCCCCGCGAAGACATCCTGGCCAATGCGCCCCAGGCTGAAGATGGGTATTTCAAGGTGCGGGCGATTTTGGAGTGAGCGAGATTTCAC
>CAZRSI010000022.1:14335-19433 GCA_964602575.1 uncultured Anaerolineae bacterium | reverse complement strand
AGCAAGGCCTGGGAGGTAGGCACCCGCGAGGTGGTTTACATGGCTATTGGTGCAGCACTTTTCGGCGTGCTCACCTGGTGGGCCAATGCGGCTGCCTTGCCGTCGGTCAGCCTGGTCAGTCTGCGCCCCACGGTGTGCCTGCCCATCTTCTTCGGCTATGTCTTCGGGCCAGTGGTGGGCTTCTTCACCGGTGCGGTAGGCAACATCCTGGGCGACTTCCTAACCGGGTGGGGCGTCTATCCGGTGTGGGACATCGCCAATGGCTTTATGGGCTTCATACCGGGCCTGATCCTGCTCTTCGCCGATAAGAAGCGCGGCCTCAATGCCCTGACCGTTGCCGTGGGCGTGCTGGTGGTCATCGCGGCGGCTATCATCCTGATCCAGCCGGTGATCCCCCACCCCTGGACCGGTGAAGAGACGGACTTTAGCCTGTGGGCCTGGTTGTTCCTGATCGGGGGCGTGGTGGTCATTGCAGGGCGCTTCCTTCTGGAGCGGGCGGGAGTGGAACTGGCTGCCGTCAACATCTGGGGTACGCTGGGCATCATCCTGGGCATCGGCTTCGCTGCTATCGCCGACATCTGGATCAACGGCTACACCTTCTTCGTGGCCATGGTCGGCGAGTTCGCCCCGGCTGCCGGCTCTAACATCCTCAACGCCATGATCCTGACACCCATCCTGTTGGCAGCCTACCAAGCCGTGCAAGCGCGCGCTGGCCGTTAGAGGAGTGAAAAGGGGATGCTGATCGCCTGGAAGTACCGCGAGCGAGATACGATAATCCAGCGGCTTGATCCCAGGGCGCGGATCATCTTCATGCTTGCTATGCTGTTCTCTATCATCCAGTTCTGGGACCTGCGTATCACCTTGGGATTCCTGGCGCTGTCCCTGGCTCAATACTTCCTGGCCAAGCTGACCTGGCGCGACACTCGTCGGGCCTGGCTGCTCATCAGCATCCTCATCGTCTTCATGACCATCCTGACGTTTCTCACCGGGAGAGGTGGGGTGGCAACCGCTTACTTCGAAGAGCACGTGCTCACCCAGCTTGGGCCTCTTTCCCTCCCCATCGTCGGATGGTCGCTCACCATCGCTATCTCGGTGGAGAAGGCTGTCTTCGCCGTCACCCAGATGGCCCGCATGTACGCCATCACCGCTCTGGCCATTGCCGTGCCCTACACCATTGACCCCAGCCTCTACGGAGTGACCTTTCGGGGCCTGGGCCTGCCCGACAAGTTCGCCTACGCCATGGATCTAGCCTTCCGCTTCGTACCAACCCTGGGGCGCGATTTCAGCATCACTCTGGACTCGCAGCGGGCCCGGGGCTACGAGGTAGAGAAGCTGGAGGGCGGCATAATCGCCCAGATCCGCAAGCTGGCCCCCCTCATCGTGCCGGTGACCATCAACGCCATCGTCGGAGCGGAGGACATCATAGACGCCATGGACCTGCGCTGCTTCGGGGTGGGGCCGCGCACCTGGCTCCAGAAATTGAGATACGGGCGGGCCGACTGGGCGCTCATTGCCTTCAGCATCGTCCTGTTCGTGGGGTCTACTGCTGTACGGTTTGCCTTCCCATCTCTGGGCCGCGTGTGGGTTCCCGGTTTCGTATTAGCCTGGGCGGGGTTTTAGAGCCTTACCTCAACGGCCAGAGCCAGCGCGGGGCTGAAGACCCCGCGCTGAAAGAACGAAGCCCCTGTGGGGCTGAATCAGCAACACTACAGCTTGAAATCATACGCCCCGAGCTGAAGCTCAGGGCTAAGAGAGCCAAAGCCCGCTGGAAGCGGGCTACCAGGCCTCATCTGGCACAGGCCAGGGCGCTTTCAGCGCCCTTTGAGCTGCTCAGCCTGGGGCTTCGAGCCCCAGGCGATGCTTCATCAGCTCCGGGCGGCGTGGCTTAGCCTGTCGGCTGCTGCTGGACAATTTCGTTGTAAATGTCCTCCCCTGTCCGCTCGGTGATCCAGCTCACAGCCAGGCGAAGGTCTCGTTTGAAGCCGTCCTCCAGCGAGACACCTGTGGCTTCTTTGACCAAATGGATAGCTTTGGCGGCATAGGCGATGATGTAACGCGGCTCAAGGCGGCTCAGATCCTCAAAGAAAAAGCCGCAACTGGTATACATGGCCTGACGATAGTACTGAGCCTCCAGCAAAGCCAGAACCCGCTTCGCTTCCTCCTCGGTCAGCCTCCCGTTGACCCATCGGTCCAGGAAGATTCCGCTATCTACCTCCTCCAACACCACCTGGATGTAGTTGTCCCGGAGCTCCCAGGGATCGGTCACCCACCTTTTCACTTCGTCCTGATACAGAGCATCTATCTCCTCGGCCAGCCTGTCAAGGGCCTCTCGCAGATGGCGCTTCCACCTGCTATCGCCCTGGGTACAGGTGCATCCTTCCCGCCAGCGGGCCAGACCATGCCCACAGCTCCACGAGGTTCCATCCACGATTTCGACCTCTGCCATAGGCGGGTGTTCTCGCAGATAGCGGGCCAGGGAGGTGACCTCGTAGCCTGCTCTAGGGGCCTCTTCGTACAGCAGGTCGTGTAGAAAGCGCTCCTTTCCCCGATGGTGGTGGCCAAAGGTTTCGCCGTCGGTAGCTATCAGGCGCAGCCCCTCCTCGCCCGACAAGCAACTCGCCACAAATTCCTTCGCATTGGCGGTCAGGCCCGAGTTAAAAGCCACTTCATTGGAGAGCCGTTCATCCCTGAGAAAGACGGCAATCTCTCGGCCATGGGGTAGCCGCACCCGGTAAGGTCCGGCGCCATTGTATTCGCCTCTCACTTGGTGGGGGGAGAGGATGGTGAAGGCTATGCCTTGGTGGGCTAGCACTTCCAGGGTCTCATGATCCACTGCCATTTCCGGCAACCACATGCCCAGGGGGGCACGGCCGAAGCGGTGGCGGAAGTCGGCGATGCCCCAGGCAATCTGGGTCTGTTTGTCGTGCTGGGTAGCCAAGGGGAGGATGATGTGGTGATAGGCTTGAGCGAGGGCATTGCCAACGCCATAGGCCACCCTGTTGTGCTGGTCGGCCTTAACGATGCGTTTGTGGGTAAGAGGGTCGTGTTTCTCCAGCCAGGCAGCTAGAGTGGGGCCGAGATCGAAGCTTAGTCGCTCGAAGTTACCCAATTCTGCGTTGGGCCGGTAGCACTCGGCTGTTATTTTCTCATTGAAGTTAGCGAAGGGGCTGGCTGCCTCTTCAGGGGGGATGTCTCCCAGGAAAGGATCTTCTCGAGAGGGTTGGTAGAAATGTCCGTGAACGCAAAAACTTTTCATAAACTCAACGCTGATTTGATTTTGGAGTCTCTATCTAGCAGGCCCATAGAATCAAGCCGGGCTCGTAGGGATGGGGCAGGTCTTCATGGTGCGGGAGTATCCGAACGGTATAGCCGTACCGACCGCTGGTGCGAGCTGGTATGGAGCCGACAAATATGTGCATTCCCTCCCCAATGGATTCCTTCCAGCTCATGGCAACAGCCTCGCCTTTGGGAATCTCTCCTCTGCTATCGAGGGGGCCGTAGTAAAGCTGGACGGTCACATCCTCGGGCTTGAGAGCGCCTAGATATACCCGGGCTTGTACCCGGAGTTCAGTACCCACTTTGATCTGAGTTGGTATGTTTGCCTCCACGCTGTCCACTCGGATCTCCGGCCAATGCGTATGCAGGAAGGATTTCCACTGAGCCAAGGCTCTTGCCCGCGCCATCTCCGCCTCGGTTAGCCGCTTGTACCGCTGAGCTGCGGGCAGGTAGAAACGCTCAGCATATTCACGAACCATCCGGTTGGTGTTGAAGACGGGGCAGATAGCTCGTATAGCGGATTTCATTAAGGTAATCCATTTGTACGGAAGCCCTCTGGAATTGCGATCATAAAACAGCGGAACCACCTCTTTTTCCAAGAGCTCATAGATGGCCTTGGATTCAATGTCGTTTTGATAGTTCAGGTCTTGGTATACCTCGCCCCGTCCGATAGCCCAGCCCGTATGGGGTTGATATGCCTCATCCCACCAGCCATCTAGGGTGCTCATGTTAATAGCCCCGTTGGCAGCGGCTTTCATCCCACTAGTACCACTGGCCTCCCGAGGGCGTAGCGGCGTGTTCAGCCAGACATCCACTCCCTGCACCAGATAGCGCGCAATGCACATGTCGTAGTCCTCAATGAAGACCATCCGCAGCCTAAACTCCTCTTGCTCAGAGAGGCGAACGATCTGTTGGATCAGTTCCTTGCCCGGATTGTCCTTAGGATGCGCCTTCCCTGAGAAGATGATCTGCACAGGGCGATCCGGGTCGTTCAATATCCTGGCCAATCTGTCGGGATCGCGCAAGATAAGGGTAGCACGCTTGTAGGTAGCAAACCGGCGGGCAAACCCAATGGTCAACGCTTTAGGGTCCAGAACTTCGCTGGCCCTCTCTATCTCGGCTGGAGAAGCTCCCTGCTTCTCCAGTTGTTGGCGCAGGCGCCGCCTAACGACTGCTATCAGGCGCTCTCTTCGGATCTCGTGAGTCCGCCAAAGCTCCTCATCGGGAATATTATCCACCCGCTCCCAAATCGTTTCGTCATCCGGGCGTTCTAGCCAGTGTGGTCCCAGGTAGCGACCATAAAGGTTTGCCATGTCAAAGGAGACCCAGGAAGGGATGTGGATGCCATTGGTGATCCAGGTGATGGGTATCTCATCCTCAGGCACCCCTGGCCAGATCCCTTGCCACATTCTGCGCGACACATGACTGTGCAGCCGGCTAACTCCATTGATATGGGCTGCTAAGCGCAAGGCAAGGACAGCCATACAGAAGGGCTCTTGCCCATCTGATGGATTCTCGCGCCCCAGGGCCAGGAACTCCTCCCGCGAGAGACCAAGCTCCTTGTAGTAGCTGGAAAAGTACTTGTCCATTAGCTCTGGAGGGAATCTGTCAATCCCGGCTGAGACAGGTGTATGGGTGGTGAAAACATTTCCAGCCGAGACGGCCTCTCGGGCCTCAGCAAAGGACAATCCTTGTTCCTTCATGAGGATGCGGATTCGCTCCAGAGCCAGGAAGGCGGAGTGGCCCTCGTTCATATGGCAGACGGTGGGGCGAATGCCTAAGGCCTCCAGGGCGCGAAGCCCCCCGATCCCCAGCATGATTT
>CAZRSI010000022.1:0-14235 GCA_964602575.1 uncultured Anaerolineae bacterium | reverse complement strand
GGGCGAATGCCTAAGGCCTCCAGGGCGCGAAGCCCCCCGATCCCCAGCATGATTTCCTGTTGAATCCGCATCTCCAAATCCCCGCCATATAGTTCGTCGGTGATATCCTGATCAGCGCGACTGTTAGCAGGGATGTTGGTGTCTAACAGGAAGAGAGGCACCCGGCCGACCTGGGCACGCCACACTTGGGCCTTGACCTTGCGGCCGGGGTAGTCCACCTCGATAGTTACTGGGGTTCCGTCCTCTCGCAGTTCCAGTTGTATTGGCATATTGTAGAAATCGTTCTGGGGGTACAATTCCTGCTGCCATCCATCTCGGTTCAAGTACTGGCGAAAGTATCCCTCTTGATAGAGCAGGCCCACGCCCACCAGGGGCAAGCCAAGGTCGCTGGCCGCTTTTAAGTGATCGCCAGCCAGAACTCCCATGCCTCCGGCGTAGTTGGGTATGCAATCGGTGAGTCCGAACTCGGCGGAGAAGTAGGCGATGTATGGGTTTCCCGATTCGCTATAATGTCTCTTGTACCAGGTGTTTTGGTTTTTCAGATAGCGATCGAACTGATGATAGACGTGTTCTAGCTGAGCCAGGAATCCCTCATCTTCAGCTACTTCCTCCAGCCGCTCCTGTTCGATTGTCCCTAGCATCAATACAGGGTTGTGGCCTGACTCCTCCCATAATTGTCGGTCCAGCCGGCGGAAAAGGTCTATTGCCTCCAGGTTCCATGACCACCAGAGATTATAGGCCAGCTCCCGTAGACGCTCTAGCTTGGCTGGTAAATAGGGAACAACGGTGAAAGTACAGATAGGTCGCATGATTGCTGCCTCTCGTTTATCTATACAGACTGCAGCCCTCCTAACGAAAACCACCTTGGGGTGAGTCTGCCCTACTACTCCATTCAATACTCAAGTGCTACGGTGGACTCAATAGAGTCCTCGGAACATGTAGCGCGCTCACCTTGGGCTCGCTGGGAGAGCTGCCTTGCAGAGAATTGAGCTATCTTAGGCCAATCGGTATGATGTAGTGGAATACTGTGACTCCTTGGCTTATCTCCTCCTCAAGTATATTTATATTATGCTCCAGTTTGCTATTCATGTCAAGATTTCACAGTTTTTCACACCACGATCACAATTTCGATTCCCAACTCCCGCTTCACGTCTTCGGCCAAGAGGTTCACCTGGCCTGGATCAAGGGCCTGCAGCGTCGTTTCACCTCGTGGTGCACCGATTACCAGAGTGCCAGCATTTACTTCGCGCAGATATGCTTCGATGGTATCTCTCACTGGGCCACTACGGACGACGGCTTTGGCGTCCACGCCCTGTTCCTTGGCGCGTGCCTGCGCGATGTATAACAACGCTCTCCCCAGCCGTTTTAGTTCACTCCTTAAGGCCGCTGCCAGTGCTTTGCTAGTTGGTCGTACGAAGCCGGGGTCCACCACGCACAGAAAAATCAACTCTGCGCCCCGTTCCTTGGCCAGTGCAATTGCCCTGTCCTGCGTACGGCGACTGGCCTCGCCGCCGCGCGTAGCGCATACAATGGGACGCATTCTATCCTTCCTCCTGATTCAAGCCCATTTCTCGGACAGAGCTTTGGATCATGTCCAGTGCCTCCAGTCGGCGGTCTATATCGGCCCTCAGTTCTTCGTACACGTCGTCCGACAGTAAGCCTCGCCGCAGTGCATCGCCCAAAGCTCCGCGTTCCGCTCGTAGCGCTTCTCGTCGTGCCCGTAACAAGACCTCTCGTTCCAGCTCGGGGTGTTTGGCAAACAATTCGGCTATCTCTTGCACAATCCGGGTTCGGCTTCGGTGATAGTCTTCCCGCAAACTGGCCCACATCTCGTCGGTCAGCAACCCCTCACGGTGCAGGCGTTCCAGTTGACGCAGACCTGCCTGGGCAGCGAACAAACGTCCCAGCCGCATCTCCCGGGCCATCTGATAGGGCGGCCGTTCGATCAACCCCAAGCGCTTCAGCAGGAACTGAACCGTGGTTCCCTGAGCCAACAGGGTGAACAGCATCACGCCAAAAGTCATGGACTGCAGCATCTCCCGCCCGTCCAAGGCGATGGGCAAACTCAGGGCCAAGGCCAGGCTTATGGCGCCCCGCAGACCGCCCCAGAACAGAACATGTCGCCATCTCAAGGGAATGTGGGGCCGGCTTTCGCCCAAATGTGCCAGCCAGGAGAGGCCATATACCACCACTGCTCGCCCCATCAATACAGCTCCCACCGCCACTGCGATAGGCTCCAGATTCGCCCACAGTTGTGGCAGGTCTACGGTTAGGCCGATGAGCAGAAAGACCAGGGAGTTGGCCAGGAATGCCAAATACTCCCACATATCGAACAGCATGTTCTTGGCCGTAGGGGATGCGCCGGCCATACCGACATTGCCGCTGAGAAGCCCGGCCGCCACCACTGCCAGCACGCCGCTGAGGTGGAGATACTCAGCGACCAGATACGCACCGTAGGCCAGCAGTGTGGTGAGCGTGGTTACAATCAGCCGATCGTCCAGCCGGGCCATGAGTTGGGCTGCTAACCAACCCAGCACGAGACCCACAATCATGCCTCCTACAGCCACCCGTAAGAAGTTGAGCAAGCCATCGAGTGGATTGAAGGCACCCGTCAATGCGGCCGTCAGTGCGAGCTGAAAAACCACGATAGCCGTGCCATCATTGAACAGGCTCTCCCCCTCCACCGCTACAGCCAGCCGGCGCGGCACACCCAGGGCCCGGAAGAGGGCCATCACTGCCACTGGGTCGGTGGCAGCGATCAGCGCGCCAAATACGGACGCCGTGGCCAATGGCAAACCTGTCCCTATGGCTACAACACTTCCGACCAACAGTGTGGTCAGTACAACCCCAGGTACCGCCAACACCAGAATAGGCGCCAGGTTGTCGCGTAACAACCCAAAATCCAGATGAAAGGCGGCCTCGAAGACCAGGGGCGGGATGAAGATGGCCAGGATAAGGTCAGGCGTTACCTCGATGTCCAACGGACGTTGGATGGACATAAGCAGCCCAACCAGCACCAGGCTTACCGTGTAGGGTAAGCGGATTCGACGTACAACAATGGCCACCAGAGTAGCCACGACGACGAGGAAAATGAAGAGAGTTTCGGTTGCCAGGAATTCTTCCATGAGCACCTCTTGCATCTTTTGGGAACACTATCGCTTCGCGTATAAGATGCGCTCACAGCTACCGCAGAGAACAAGTATGTTTCCTTGGCGAGCCTGCTGCACTTTGCTGGCTGGCAGGGTGACCCCACAGCCACGGCAGAGTTCACCCTCTAGAAGTGCCACTGCTATTCCATCTTTACGGCGTCGCAAGTCCTCATACAAAGCTAAGTCCTCTGCCTGGATTGTTTTTCGCAGCTTGATCCGTTCTGCCTGGAGTTGGCTCAGTCTCTTTGTCAGTTCTTCCTGCTCGGCGATAAGCCTGGCTTGAGTCGCCTGCCACTTCGCCTCCAAACGGGCCAGCCTCTCCTTTTGCTCCCCCACTCTCGCTTCGCCCTCCTCGACCTCGATCATGGACTCCAGTATCCTATCCTCAAGTTCACCCTTCCTGCGCTCCAAGTACAGACTTTCTTCTTGAAGGCTGGCCAATTCCTTGGGATTTTTGATGCGGCCGCTGTAGAGCCGATCTTCTACCGAAGCGATCTTGTTGGTCAAGCTTCGCATCTCTAGCTCCTGATCGCGTAGCTTTGTTCGCCAGCGGCTTAGCTCTTTCTCACTCTCCTGCAAGACCAGCCGTGCTCGTTCCACTTCCTCATTGCCTGACAGACTGGCTTTGACCTCTTCCAGGCAGCGTGTTTTCTGTTCGATCTCCAGGTCTATGGTCTGCAAGCGATAGAGATCTTCGGCCTTGCTCATGGTATCAACCTCCTCGAACAGCTTCAGGGGGATGCTCTGTTAAGCTCCTGTCCGGAAAATGCTCAAGTGGGGCGTTTTCGCCCATAGGCATCAAGTTAACGTTATGTTATGCTTGCCAAGTCCGCTCCCTAAAACGGTCTTTAGCAAAAAGAGCCTAATGCCCGAAGGCATTAGGCTCTAAGAGAGACAAGCGCCCGCATACTGACCCAGTTGGCTGAGGACGCAGTGTTCAATGCGCATTCATCAAATGGAGCAGCTAGTTTCTTCATGCATCAGTTCCATGTCTCATTTTCTTGTAAGAATTATAAGTCAAGACGCTCCTGCTGTCAAGTGCAAAAATTGGCGGTGGTGTTCTTTCCCCGGTGTGATTTCACTTTTTTTACCCTTTCTGGTATAATCGTTGTTATGGGGGTTAGAAAGTTATGACCGAAGAGCGCATGATTTCGCCGAAACTGAGAGACGAAGAAGTCGCTCTGGATGTATCCCTTCGCCCAAAGCGGCTGGCCGATTTCATTGGTCAGGACAGGATAAAGGAAAACCTGAGGATCGTCATTGAGGCCGCCAAGAAGAGAGGCGAGGCTTTGGATCATATCCTGCTCTATGGTCCTCCTGGACTTGGGAAGACCACCCTGGCCCATTGCGTGGCTGCCGAGATGGGGGTTAACATCAAGATCACTGCTGGGCCTGCCATCGAGCGCGCTGGAGACCTGGCAGCCATCCTCACCAATCTGCGCCAGGGCGATGTGCTCTTCATAGATGAGGTGCACCGCCTGGGCCGGGCCATCGAGGAGACACTCTACCCGGCCATGGAGGACTTTGCCCTGGATATCATCATCGGCAAGGGGCCCAGCGCGCGCAGCCTGCGGCTCAGGCTACCTCGTTTCACCGTTATCGGGGCCACCACCAGGTTGGCCTTGATGACCTCGCCCCTCAGATCGCGCTTCGGTGTAGTGTATCGAGTGGACTTCTATGATCAGGAGGCCATGGAGGCCATTGTACGTCGCTCGGCCAGGATCCTGGGAGTGGGAATAGACGAGGGCGGAGTGAGGGAGATCGCTCGTCGGGCCAGAGGCACGCCTCGTGTGGCCAATCGCTTGCTAAAGCGGGTACGCGATTACGCCCAGGTGCGGGCCGATGGGCGCATCACCGAGGCGGTGGCTAAGAAGGCTTTGGCCATGCTGGAGGTGGACGAGCTGGGCCTGGACGAGATAGACCGCAGGGTGCTCTTGACCATCATCGAGAAATTCGACGGCGGCCCTGTGGGCCTGGAGACCATTGCCGCCGCTCTGTCGGAGGAGTCCGACACCATCATGGACGTTGTGGAGCCGTACCTGTTGCAGATGGGCTTTCTGAACCGCACCCCTCGCGGGCGCGTGGCCACCCGCCGTGCCTACGAGCACCTGGGGATCCCCTATGAGGAGAAGCCTGGGCAGCCAGCGTTGTTTTAAGCATGCCCAGCGCTGAAGCACTGGGCTGAAAGGACAAAGCCCCTTTCGGGGGCTGAATCTAAGCCCGCAGGGCCTCGTTCTTTGAGCGTCGAGCTTTAGCTCGGCGCGGAGCTGTTTTCATCTCCGGCACCATGCGCGACCTAGCCACACAGTTACCCAGGGCAGGGGCAAGCCCTTGTGGTTACCCTTGCCCAGAAACCGGGGCCGCCCACGTCTTTTGTCTGGCAGGGCCAGGGGTACGAGATTGTGGAGGTGGAGAGGCAGTACCGGCGGCTGGATTTCAAGCGAGCCTGGTGGAGCCGAAGGCATCGCGATTACTACCGCGTGAGGACGGACACGGGGCAGGTATTCGAGATCTATCACCATCGCGGGCCGGGGAAGCGCTATTGGGTGATCTATCGAGAGTTTGTCACCCGGAACTGTCCAGACTTTGGGCTAAGAGCATCTTGCTGAAGACTCCTGAAGCCTATGCGATTGGAGTTTGAGATATGAGCGAAATCGATCCGCATTATTTCGACCTACAGATCTATGCCATCTACCGGGCCGTCTGGGAGCGCTGGGGCGACGAGGCGTGGCACGTGGTGTGGCGGTCGGGCGAGGTGCTGTTCGAGGAGATAGAACCCACGCTGGGGCTTGCCACCGACGACACGCCGTTCAGCGCCATGCGACGGTTGGCAGACTACCTGCGCCAGGTGGGATACGTGGACGACATCGCCGTTCGCCAAATCGGGGAGGACGAACTGGAGTACGAGATGCTCAATCCGGTCATCCTGCCCGGAGCTAAGCGCCTCATCGCCGAGGGCGCGGTGCCAGCTCACATTTCCACCACCCTGATGTTCGCCCTGCTCAGAAAGCGCTTCGGCCTGAAAGCGGAGATGATCGGCGAACCAAAGCTGCTGCCCGACGGGCGGGGGATCGAGCGCTGGAAACTATCACCGATTAGGGAGTGAATACTTACATGACACCAGTTGTCGTCCTCGACGCCGATGGTCAGCATCTCTCGCCCACCACCGTCGAAAAGGCGCGGAAGCTCATCGCCCAGGGCAAGGCGACGTTGATCAGCGAGGAACCATTAACTATCCAGCTTCCCTATAGCGTGGAGTTGCCGCCAAAACCGGCGGAGGCCGAGAAGCCCGGCGAGGGGAAGCGCATCCTCCTCCACATCTGCTGCGGGCCGTGCAGCACCTACCCCATTAATCAGTTGCGGGAGGAAGGCTTCCAGGTCACGGGCTTCTGGTACAATCCCAACATCCATCCCTGGCAGGAACACCAGCGGAGGTGGGAGAGCGCGCAGAAATATGCCGAAATCGTGAACCTGCCTGTGATCTGGTACGAGAAGTACGAGATGCCCCTCTACCTCCGATCAGTGGCAGGGCACGAACGATTCAGAGAGCGTTGCCGCATCTGCTATCGGATGCGCTTGGAAAAGACGGCTCAGGTGGCTGCTGAGGGCGGCTTCGACGCCTTCACCACCACTCTCCTCATCAGCCCCTATCAGGACCAGGCCCTGATCCGCCAGATCGGGGAGGAACTGGCTGAGGAGTGGGGGGTGGAGTTCTACTTCGAGAACTTCCGCCGCGGCTGGTCAGAGCGGGGACGTCTCACCCGTGAGCACAACCTCTACCGCCAGCAGTATTGCGGCTGTATCTACAGCGAGTGGGAACGCTACAACAAGGTGTACATTGATGACCTGTTAGACGAAGTGAGCAAGTAACAAGGAAAGTCAGTGGGGAGGTCTCCTAATCATGATTGCCGTTAGACAAATTGCTCAGGAGTTTGCGTTAAGTGAGGAGGAACTAGTTCGTCAAAGTCTTCGTGCTTTTCTTCTCGACAAGATGCAATTATTAGAGTCCGAGCGGCGGGCCAGATGTGCCAAGTTCGGCGTCCACTCTCTTGAGGAGATGGACGAACTGATCAAAAATGGCTTGGTGGAGGAAGAAGACATTCTAGAAGATTTTCAGACGGAAGCTAATCCACAAAGAGTGAGGTGATGGAAATGCAAGGTTTTGAAACCATGGGCAAGATGCTCATCCTGATGGGGCTTTTCGTGCTGGTGATCGGACTCATTATGACATTCGCCCCCAGGCTGAGGATTCCCTTCCTGGGCCGCCTTCCCGGCGACATCCGCGTGGAACGGGAGGGGTGCAGCTTCTATTTCCCGGTCGTTACGTGTATCTTGCTCAGCATAGTTTTGACCTTACTGCTTAACATCATCGTCCGCTTGCTGGGCAGGTAGAGATAGCTCTGCCCAAGGGCGTCCTCGCCCGGGCGGGGCGAGGACGCCCCGCTTGAGCATTTTCCGGATAGGCACTAAATGTGGATCATCCTGGGGAGAGATAATGAAAACCTTAGCCACCATTGGACTGATTTTAGCATATCTGTTCTTCACCGTGATTAGCAACCTGGGGTTCAAATGGTCGGCTGCCAGTTCCGGAGCGCGTGAGTTCCTCAAATGGCAGGTGGTGGGGAATGTGGCAGGTTTTCTGTCGGTGCTGGCTCTCACCGGCATCCTACGCTTCATTCCCCTCCACCTGGCTACTGCCTTCACCGTCGGGCTGGGCTTTGTGGCCATTCAGTTTTTCGGGGCGCATCTTGTCTGTGGCGAGACTATCACCTTTGGCCAGTGGTTGGGTATCGCCCTCATCGCTTTGGGTGTGGCCGTCGTTTCGTTAGGGGGGAAGGGGTTTGCCAAAGGGGGATAGGCGATTGATACAAACCATCGGGAGATGGGCGGTTCGGGGTCTCGACTCTATCGTGCGACGGGCGTATGGCGTTCGAGAATTCACTCAGGACGAAAATTGCATTCTGAGAATCGCACTAGGCAGAAGCACAAAGGAGATAATTCTGTCCGATGGAACCAGGATCGAGAAAGGCGAGATGGTTGGGGAACTGCATCTATGGAATGAACACCTCCCACGGATGGATGAGGAGGGGCCAAGCCTGGAGTGGGCGCTGAAAAGCTATCGCCTCTGGAAAGAATCTTTAAAGAAGCTGGTTGAATATCTCGAGAAGGAACCACAATTCCGCAATGTCCGAGCCTTTCGTGGAGAGACGGCTTTTTTCAGAGGGGATTTGGAGAGAAGCGCTTTGTTCGAGCGAATGGGATTCGATCTGATGAGGGCGGATCGAAATAGCAAACTAAAGTACTTCGGTGAGTTCTGGGAGAACCTTTATGCCTGGTGGCTGATCTGGACGTTTAACCCTGGCAGTTTGAGAGGAAAAGACCTCCTGCGTATGGAACGGGCTCAACTGTGGCTCTCTCGCCAGGCTTTGCTGGAAAAATACGGATAATGAAGACTGAGGAGTTCGATTATTACCTGCCGAAAGAGCTCATCGCTCAATCCCCCGTCGAACCTCGTGATGCCTCCAGACTGATGGTGCTGCATCGTCAGACCGGAGCCATCGAACACCGGGTCTTTCGCGACCTCCCCGATTACCTGGCGGCGGGCGATATCCTGGTCTACAATGAGAGCCGCGTCATTCCGGCCCGGCTGTTCGGCCACAAAGTGCCTACAGGAGGCAAGGTTGAGCTGCTATTAGTGGCTAAAAAAGGGGAAAGGGCCTGGGAGGTATTGACCAAAGGGCGGAAAGTGCGAGTGGGGGCCCAGATAGAGTTGCACCGGGATGGGGGTGGTGGCGTAGTCGGGGAGGTCATAGGGGAGGCGGATGAAGGGGTGAAGCTGGTGGAATTCGAAGCTCCCATCGAGCCTCTCTTAGACGAATTGGGCGTGGTACCTTTACCTCCGTACATCCATCGGCCCTTGGAGGAGCCGGAACGCTACCAGACTATCTATGCTAAGGTCAAGGGCTCAGTAGCTGCTCCCACCGCTGGCCTGCATTTCACGCCGCAGTTGATGAGAGGGCTAAAGGCTAAGGGGGTGGAGTTCGCCTTCGTCACCCTCCACATTGGCTTGGACACCTTTCGCCCGGTGAGGACGGAGAACATCGAGAATCACCCCATGCACAGCGAGTATTGCAGGATCGGCCCGGAGGTGGCAGAACAGATAAACCGAGCCAAAGCCCAGGGGAGGCGAATCGTCGCTGTGGGGACCACGTCTGTGCGTGTGCTGGAGACGGCCGCCTCCCAGAAAGTCAAGGGCGACTTTGGACCTGTAGGGCCCTTTGACGGTTGGACAGACCTTTTCATCTATCCAGGCTATCGTTTCCGTGTGGTGGATGCCTTGATCACTAACTTTCACCTGCCACGCTCGACCCTTTTGATGTTGGTGGCTGCCTTCGCGGGCAAGGAGTTGGTGGACAGAGCATACCAAGAAGCTATCAAGGAAAAGTATCGCTTCTACAGCTTTGGCGACGCGATGCTTATACTTTGATTTTATGCAAACTTGTGATATAATATTACTGACAGGTTCTGGGGTTTTGGTCTAGTGGAAGGAGTTTGCGATGCGAGACAAGATCGAGGACTTTCTCAACTATCTGGCTGTGGAGAAAGGCTCTCCGCGAAATACTTTGGTTGCCTACCGAAATGACCTAAATCAATTGGTGCAGTTTCTAACCGATCCAGCTAACTTTGGAGTTAAATCTTGGGCCGAAGTGGATAGGGATATGATTGTCTCCTTTATCCTATTTCTTAAGGAGAGGGAATATGCCAATTCCACTGTAGCCCGGAAGGTGGCTGCCACGAGGTCTTTCTTCCACTATTTGGTGTCTGAGGGATTTTTGGAAGATGACCCCACAGTTACTTTGGACTCACCCAAGGTGGAGAAGCAATTGCCTAAAGCCATTTCCGCTGAAGAAGTGGAACGATTGCTGGCTGAACCTGCCAAAGACTCGGGTCCTAAAGCCCTCCGGGACAGGGCTATCCTCGAACTCTTGTATGCCACGGGCATGCGGGCCAGCGAGCTGGTAGACCTGAACATAGACGATATCAACTTGCCCTCGAACAGCGTCCGGGTTATTGGCAAGGGCGACAAGGAGAGGATAATTCCCATACACGAGCGTGCCGTCCAGGCTATCGAAGCCTACTTGCAAAGGGGACGAATTCGACTGTTGAATAACCCAGAGGAAAAGGCTCTTTTTGTGAACCGTCGGGGCGAGCGCTTAACCCGGCAAGGCCTCTGGCTGATCATCAAGCACTATGTCGAGAAAGCAGGTTTGGATCCTGACATCACTCCCCACACCCTCCGCCACTCTTTCGCCACCCATCTGCTGGAGAGCAAAGAGGCCACTTTGGTAGACGTTCAGCAGTTCCTGGGGCATGCCAATATCTCCACTACCCAAGTGTATACCCGCGTAACCAGCCGGCACAAGCGTCAGGTTTACGACAAAGCTCATCCGAGGGCGAAGTAGCCTTCGTCCACTTAACTGAGGAGGGGTAATGACCGAATTCTTCACCCGGAAGGAATTCGCCGAGGCCGCTGAGTTTATCCGGAGCCGCACGAAACGCCAACCAACTATCGGTTTGATCTTGGGTACTGGCCTGAATCCCCTTGCCGAAGGGATGCAGGGAGCTGACATAATCCCCTATTCGGAAGTCCCGCACTTTCCTGTCTCCACTGTTGAGGGCCACGTTGGACGATTGGTCATCGGAGAGCTAGAGGGTCAGGAAGTAATGATTATGCAGGGGCGGATTCACTATTATGAAGGATATTCCCCGCAGCAGGTCACTTTGCCCATTCGGGCAATGCAACTGTTGGGCATCAAAATCCTTATCGTGACTAATGCCGCCGGGGGGCTGAATCCAGCTTTCAAAGCCGGCGACCTGATGCTCATCACGGATCACATTAATCTCATCGGCATGGCTGGCCTCAACCCCCTCCGCGGGCCCAACGATCCCGAACTGGGACCCAGGTTTGTGGATATGTCCCAGGCCTACGATTTGAAACTGCGGAAGCTAGCTCTGCGGGTGGCCCGCGATCTGGGAATTATCCTTCATCAGGGGGTGTATATCTGTCTGGCCGGCCCCTCCTTTGAGACCCCTGCCGACTTGAGATTCCTCCGACTCATCGGCGCCGACGCGGTAGGCATGTCCACCGTGCCCGAGGTCAACGTTGCTCGTCATGCCGGCATTAGGGTGCTGGGCATCTCTGGGATCAGCAATGTGGCCGTGTTCGAGCCAACAGGGGGAAGCAGGGCCGTCCACAAGGAGGTGTTGGAAGCCGGCAAGGTCCTTGTGCCGAAACTCAGTGCTCTAATCAAGGGGGTCATCAAGCTGATAGCTACTGAGGGGGATCAATAGATCAATGACGACATTGGTTAAACTGGTTTCCGAGTATTCCGTTTGGCTGATTGGGGCTTGTGTTTTAGGTTTTGTGTTTTACATTGGAAGAGCTATCGCGGCCCACAGGGAGAAGAGCCGGGCCATCTTCACCTTGGAGAAAGAGGCAGCTGCCAGCACCCGTCTTCGCTCTATAGGTATGGCCTTCCTTCTTTTGATTCTGGCAGCGGTGTTTTATTTTACTGATACCTATCTAGAACCCACCCTGGTGCTCAAGACTGAGAACGAGACCACTCCTACAGTTCCCCTTGTACTGGAGCCAACACCGACCCCCACCCTGGGACCGCCCACTCCCACACCCACGCGCCGTCCCACGCGGACACCACGCCCTACCCCAACACCCGAAGCTACCCCCACCCCCACACCCCAGCCCGTTGTCCTACCCAATTGCCCCGATCCCCGGGCCAGGCTCACCTACCCCACGGTGAACGCTGTTCTAAAAGGCGTGGTGGAGATAAAAGGTTCAGCCAACATTGACAATTTCGATTACTACAAGTTCGAGATGCGCCCTGCGGGGGCAACCGAGTGGTCAACCTTGCAGTTGTTCAGGCAACCGGTGAGCGAGGGTTCCCTTGGCACGTGGGATACGTCGCCTCTTCCGTCCGGTGACTATGTCTTCCGCCTGGTGGTGGTGGACATAACCGGCAACTACCCTCCACCTTGTGAAGTGCCGGTGAAAATCGAACATTGATCCATGAGAGATGCTTGCTTCCGGGTGGCGTCCCCGCCACCCGGACAGGACGAGGATGCCCCTGTTCAGCAACTTTCCGCAGGTATTGTTAATGCCATGAGTTGGGTTTGCGCAGTTACTTAAGCGCAAACCCCCAACATTCGGTGGTCTCCCTCCCAGTGGGAGCAGTACAGGTTCTCAGTCCGGCTTTCGACCAACTAACACCACGCTGCTGGTGAATGCCTCACGCAAGAGAGGTATCTTCGCAGCCAAAGACAGCACAGGACGCAGGATTTTGACCATATCCGTTCCTACTGGACGATTCCTCTTGCTCACCACTTCCAGAGAGCTGGCCTTGAGTAGGCGCTCAAAACGGCCTACGGTGAGTTTGTTCACATGGGGCAACTCCACTGCCCCTGCCAGGTCAATCCTGGCAAACTCTGGGAGGCTGGACGGAGGCGCTGTTCGGCCCCCCGCAAAGCAGGCCTGGGTGATCCGTACATTGGTCTGGCTGATGTCCAGGCCGGTCACGCTACGCGCCCCCTTTTGGAGATAGAACAACTCCTTGCCTCCCAGACCGCAGCCCACATCCAGCACCCCCTTGCCCTCCAGGCTAATGTGGGGGCGAAAAGCCGAGTATGAACGCTCTGCCTGCTCGAATTCCCACTGGAAGTACGCTTGGGCTCCGGTTTCCGCCGCTGCCAGCTCCCCGAATAACCCATAAGAGTGTATCGAAAAAATCGTTCTTATGTTGAATTCGGTTCGCCACTGCCGAAGTAGCCCCTTTCCCTTCCAGGCCATATGATGGCATAATATCCTGCAACCAACTGGGCAGGAGAAGCCTTCGACCAACCGTTGTTGGAAACCCTGCGCAGCCTGGTGATCGAGGTGGCGCGGGAAGCGGTGGACAGCAAGAGCCTGGAGAAGGTCTCCCCCGAGCGGTTGGAGAAGAGCCTGGCCCGCCTGGAGGAGAAAGTGGCCGATATGCCACAGGGCCCCCGATGGCAAAAGCCGATGGAGAAGACGGTGGAGGAAGCGGCCACCACAGAAGCCCCTCCCACTGACCGAAAAGGGCTGTTGAAACTGGCCAAGCGGCTGCTGGCTGTGCTGCCCCAGGCTCGGGATGACCTGGACGCCCGTCTGGGCAAGGTCAACAACTGGGAGTTCTGCTTTGACTTGACAGGTGTCATTTGATTTCCAATGCATTTTGTGCGATAATATATAAGGCTAGGAGATAAATAACTATGGCCAATGAGTCCGAGAGCCTCACTGAACGCGAGTTGGAAGTGCTTAGATTAGTGGCCACTGGAGCCAGCAATCAACAGATCGCTCGCGAGCTCTTCATCAGTGTCAACACGGTGAAGGTTCACCTGAGAAACATCTTCGCCAAGCTGGGGGTACAATCCCGCACCGAGGCCACCCTCTACGCCATCAGAAAGGGATGGGTCGAAGGGATCCAATTGCCTAAGGAAGAGGAAGCACGAGGGACAAGATCTCGCTTTACCTGGCAGCTTGGGATAGCGATAGCGACAGCGCTTGTTTTAGTGGTTATGGCGATCTCTCTGGCACTAACCCGTCCCTCCCGTAATTCAGCCTTGCTCACCCGTGAAGCTGCCTCACCCACGGTGCAGCGCTGGAAGACCCGAGCTCCCCTGCCCTCACCCCGAAGTGGACTGGCTCTTGTTGCCTATGACGGCCAAGTCTACGCCATCGGAGGGGAGTCGCCAGATGGGGTGAGCAAGGCCGTCGAGAGATACGACCCCGAAGCCGATACTTGGACGCCTCTGGCCGACAAGCCCACCGCTGTAGCCGACGTGGCCGCCGCTCTCGTTGGGGGCGAGATCTACGTGCCTGGGGGGCGGACCGCATCAGGAGACCCCACCCCCATCGTAGAAGCTTACAACCCAGAAACCGACACCTGGGAGCGCAAATCCCCGCTGCCCGTGCCTCTGAGCGCTTACGCCCTGGCTGCGCTGGAGGGCAAGCTGTACCTCTTTGGCGGGTGGGACGGCTCCAGGTATCTGG
>CAZRSI010000021.1:0-19536 GCA_964602575.1 uncultured Anaerolineae bacterium | reverse complement strand
GGAAGATGTTCGAGCGAGGGACAATACACGATATCCTCGATGATCTAGTAGTCTACCGTAACCTGGAGCCGGCCGATAGGCGTCTGCGGAACCCCCAAGCCGGCGGAGCTGTACCACGCAAGGTAGAACCCTCCTATGCCCAGGCCATACTGCGCCTTCTAGAACAGGCACAGGCCCTGCGCTCCAATCAGCGCCTGGAGCGCCTAATCTACATCGGCGACACAGCCATGAACGACGGCCAGGCTATCTACAATTTGGGCCGGTATCTGCCTATTCACGGCTTCATCGGCCAGGAGCGGCTGGAAGAGAGGGCAAAAGTCCAGGTGGAGAACGGCATCATGCTGGCCAATCGCTGGACAGCCTTGGCCGATTTTATTCGCTTTCTTCAGGAAGAAGGCTTTATCTTTGACGAGACGACAGCAGCCCTGATTGACCTGGACAAGACGGCCTTCGGAGCCAGGGGACGGAACTCCCAGGTCATTGACGCCGCGCGGGTAGAGGCTGTGCACCGTACCGTGAAGGAAGTATTGGGCGGGGACTTCAACGAAGAGGAATTCCGAACCGTCTACGATGAGCTAAATCAACCTCAATATCATCCTTTTACGGCCGACAACCAGGACTATCTGGCTTACATTTGCCTCATGGTCAGTGGTGGAGTGTACGATTTCTCCCAACTCCTGGCCGACCTTGAGGCCCAACGCCTCACCTCCTTTGCCCAATTCATTGAAATCTGTGCGGCAAAGTCTATTGGCGAAGAACTGGCTCCTGTTCATCACGAGGTGTATTCCAACTTCAAGCGGGGCGACCCCACCCCTTTCAAAAGCTTCCGCTACCGGGAATACGAGGAAACGGTGAAGCGAATGGATTGCCTGCCCGACGGTGCAGGTGAGGAGCGGATTCTCAACGAAGAAATCGTTATTACCCAGGAGGTAGCACACATCTGCCGTTTCTTGAAGGGCAAGGGAGTCCTGCTCTTCGCCCTAACCGACAAACCCGACGAGTCCTCCATCCCCCGGCCGAAGCTGGCCGAGAAAGGTTACCTGCCCCTCCACAGGATAACCATGAAGGTGTTAGGGAGGCCCATCTATGACGAGCTTGTTCGCCTCGCATAAATCCATACCCTTTGGCTTCATCCTGCCCCCAAAGTTCCCCTAGTACCCTATTGCCTAACTCTACAACGTGACTTTGCCTGAACCTGGGCCAGAATCCGACCTAAGGGTTATTTAAGGGGCGAGGGCGCCTCTCTGTGGCAGATGGAAGAGGAAGGTCACGTTATAAGTTCCTCACAGTCTCCGTTACTCACTGATTTAATCAGTTTACTACTGTTCTACATGATTTATGAAAATTTTAAGGTAATTCATGGCATTTCAACTTGAAAATTAGAGAAAAATGTGGTATAATATAATTGTCACAATGCATTCTCAGGAGGAGTTGCCATGTCCGCTAGAAATATGCCTTCGCAGGCAGGCACCTCACAACAGGTGTTCCGGGTTGCAGACCTGACTCTGGATTTAACCAAGAGGGAAATCAGAGGGTGTAACGGTCCTACTAAACTCACCCCCAAAGAGTGTAAGCTGCTCGCGCTTTTCATGAGTTATCCCGGGCGAGTGCTCAGCCGCAAGCTATTGATGAAAGAGGTCTGGAACACGGATTTCCTAGATGACACTAGGACCTTAGAGGTTCACATTTGCTGGCTTAGAAAGAAGATCGAAGAGAACCCGCGCCGTCCCCAGCGGTTGCGCACAGTTCGAGGTGTTGGCTACCGATTCGGCTAGCATCACCCCGGTGCCCATTTTCTCCTACAAGAGATATTGCCCCAGGTGTTGGCTCAGCTCTCCCTCCTTTTGCAGAGGGGCCATCAGGTCCCTCTGCATTCCTTTGTTGTCAAGTTTAGTAAAAACTGGTATAATAAAGCAGAAATTGTAACCATTGCTTGCCTGTTGTCGGCACAGGATAGGTGCCTGCCGGAATTGGTGGGGGTAGGAGTGATGAACAACCGAGAGGTAGCCGACGTCCTCTACGACATCGCTGACATGTTGGAAATAAAGGGCGAGATCATCTACAAATCCTTGGCCTACAGGCGTGCGGCGGATAGCATCCTCAACCTGGGGCGAGACATCAACGACGTCTGGCGCGAGGGCAAGCTCAGGGAGATACCCGGTGTGGGCGAGGCTCTGGGCAAGAAGCTGGACGAGTTGTTGCGCACGGGGCGGCTGGAGTATTACGAAAGGCTAAAAGAGGAGGTCCCGCCAGGGGTAGTGGCTATGCTAGCTATCCCAGAGGTGGGGCCCAAGACAGCTAAGCTACTCTACGAGAAGTTGGGGCTGATGAACGTAGCCGATGTGGAGCGGGCAGCGCGGGAGGGCAAGCTCAGAGAACTGCCGGGATTAGGTGTCAAGTCGGAGGCTAAGATATTGGCCGGCATCGAAGCCCTCCATCGGCGCAGTCATCGCATCCCTTTGGGCACTGCCTGGCCCGTGGCCAGAGAGCTCTTGACGGGCCTGCAAGCTAGCTGCCCCGCCGTACAGCAGGCCGCTGTAGCGGGGAGCCTGCGCCGCATGAAAGCCACGGTAGGTGATATAGACCTCCTGGTGGCCTCAAGCGAGCCCGAAGCGGTGATGGATGCCTTTGTCGCTCTCCCCTTGGTGGAAGAGGTTTCCCTCCGTGGCCCGACCAAGACCTCTGTAATCCTCCACAACGGGCTTCAGGTTGATCTGCGAGTGCTGGAACCAGCCCGCTATGGCTCTCTCCTCCAGTACTTCACCGGTAGCAAGGAGCACAACGTCGCCCTGAGGGAGCTTGCTCTGGATCAGGGCCTCAGCCTCAGCGAGTACGGCTTTAAGCGGGATGGAGAGGAGATTCTCTGTGCCGACGAAGAGAGCGTTTACAACATCCTTGGACTGCCGTGGATTCCCCCGGAGCTACGCGAGAACAGAGGCGAGATCGAGGCTGCTCGTCAGGGTAGACTCCCCAAATTGATAGAGCTAAGCGATATCAAGGGCGACTTGCACGTCCACACCAATTGGAGTGACGGAGCAGCCAGCTTGGCCGAGATCGCCGAGGCAGCGCGGGCGCGAGGTTATCAGTACGTTGTGATCAGCGACCACACCCAGAGCCTGGGGGTGGCCCGGGGCCTGACGCCGGAGCGACTGCGTAAGCAGCGGGCTGAGATAAATCGCCTAAACGAGCAATTCACCGATTTCCGCTTGCTGCAGGGGGCTGAGGTAGAGATAAAGGCTGACGGCAGTTTAGACCTTCCTGACGAAGTGCTGAGCGAATTGGACGTGGTGGTGGCTTCGATCCATTCGGGCCTGCGCCAGGAACGGGAGCGCATTACCTCCCGCTTCATCTCGGCCATGCGCAATCCTCACGTGGATGTTCTTGGTCACCCCTTGGGGCGCATCCTTGGTCAGCGGGAGGCCAGCGCTGTGGACATGGACCAGGTAATGGCAGTGGCCCTTGAAACAGGAACGATTTTGGAGGTCAACTCCATCCCCGACCGGCTCGACCTGGACGATGCGCATATTCGCCGCGCTGTGGAAATGGGGGTGAAGCTGGCCATAGATAGCGATGCTCATAACGTGGCAGGCTTGGCAGCTATGGAGTATGGCGTGGCTACCGCTCGTCGTGGTTGGGCCGAGGCCAAGGATGTGGTAAACACCTTGCCTTTGAACGAATTGCTTGCACTGATACACAATAAATAGGCAAAGGAGTGTGGAGTATGTCTGAATACGGTGTTCAAGAGGATTACGATTACTACGAGGAGGATGTGCCGCGGCGGAGAAAGCCGAAAGAACGGCGTGGGCTACCACTGTGGCCTTTGCTGGTTATTGTGCTATTAATATTGATCGTGTTAGTCTCCCTCTGGAACCCCTTTGCACCGTCTCCTGAGCCGACTGTGGAAATCGTTCCCACCCTTACCCCTGTCCCGCCAACCTTGCCTCCGCTTCCTACTGCCACCCCTACACCCTTTCCTACGCCGACCCCTACTCCCACTGTTCCTACCAAGATCACCGTCGGTGGCTACGTAAAAGTAGTGGGGGCGGAAGCCGACCAACTGAGCTACCGCTCAGGGCCTGGACTGAACTACGCTCGCCTTACCCTTCTCAAAGACGGAACGATCCTCAAAGTGCTGGATGGGCCGGAGGAGGCCGATGGTTACACCTGGTGGCGGTTGGAGGATGAGGACGGGTTCATCGGGTGGGCGGCGGACGACTGGTTAGAGCCGACTGTGCCGTAATCCTTTGATTTTAGCCTGGGCTGTTGCCAGGGATAATCTCTTGCCCTGAGGCCACCAAATTGCAGGCGCGCTCGTACCGAGCAAGTACGTGGCCTATCAACCTGCTTTCCCTGATCAGATTGAAAACCCGTTGGCTGATCGTTAGTGCCTTCACGTGTTGATCCCTTTTCAAAAAGCGGGAGGGTGTTTTGGAGCTACTTCGGTGCTCGCGCCTGATAAGGTACTGGGCCCCTGTCTTCATATGGATGGCCGGTATCTTTTACTTCTCCTCCCGTCCTAATCCACTGGATTTCCTCCCTCCATCGAGATATACTTCCAGCATTGACAAAATCGCCCATGTTAGCGAGTATGCTGTTCTTGCTTTCCTGCTTTATCGTGCTCTTAAGAAGCGAGGGGGTTCCTCTTTCGCACCTCCGCGCTTTAGCACCTCTGCCCTGATCGCCTTCGCCTACGCTGTTTTCGATGAAATCCACCAAGAGTTTGTTCCCAATCGAGAGATGCAATTGGTTGATCTGGGCTATGACCTGGTAGGCATTATCGCTGCTCTGGGACTGATCTGGATGAGGGAAAGGCACAGCGATAAAACGAAAGGGCATGTCTAACCTAGCTCATAAACGCCGAAATCATCGGCGATCTCCACCTCCCCTTTGTAGTAGGCTCTCACCTCATCCAGGACGCGGTTAGGCTCCTCTGCCAGTGAAGGCCCGAGGTGGACCAGGATAAGCCGTTTCACCCCGCACCATTGGGCTAGCTTCCCCGCTTGCCACGGAGTGGTGTGGCCTCGAATTTCCCTCGCTGTGGAGCATTCCTGGAAGAGAAAATCCGCCCCTCTGGCCAGAGCCAGAAGTTCAGGGCACGGAGCGGTATCCGCCGAATAGACCACCGAAGCTCCGCTGAGCTTGGCTGTGATCTTCACGGCCACCGTGGGAACAACGTGGCGCACCGGGCTGGTTTGAATGGCGTATTCCTCGTTGTCCACAATGGTGTGGCCTTCTTCTCTGGGAATCTCATTGAGAATCAAGAAGTCTCGCTTGAGGCCCATGATGCCCAAGATCCCCTTAGCTACCCTAAGGGCCGATTTGTTGGCGTAAATGGAGAGGGGCTCTGCTCTTCTGGTCATTATAAAGTGGTGGATCAGAGAGGGAAGGCCATAGAGGTGATCGGGGTGGGCGTGGGTGAGGATAACTCCTCTCAGGTGTTCAGGATTCAGTCCTGCCTTGAGGAGCTTGTGATAGGGACTGCCACCACAATCGAGGAGGATAATGTCCTTTTGACTTTCGAAAGCCAGAAAGGTATTGTCGCGGGTGCCGCTGGAGACAGCTGCGGCGCTGCCAAGGGCAATCACCCTTTGCATTTTGCGGACTCCTTGACAGGATGGTTCAGGAATGGTTGACACTTTCTGAAGGGCGCTGAAAGCCCGATTTCATCGGGCGCTGTTCTGTAGCACGGGCATTTCATGTGCGCTCGCTGCCTAGCCCGCCGATTCATTTATTCAGTGCGCAATACATGGTGAATTCCTCATACGTTGGTTTCCTGGCCAGGTGAACGAGGTGTGAGGAACAATGGCAGTCAGATGAGCCGAATCCGGGAACAGGTATCTTGCTGCCGGGTAGCTCCTGGGCAGCCTGGGCCCAGAGGCACTCCAGTCTGTCCGGTGAGACAGTGCTCCAAACTTCTATCAATTCGGCGTGTTCTAGCAGGTAGTCTATGTGCCAGCGGGGTTTCTTGTGGCGGCGGCGGTGGCGTGCCAGGCGTGCCTCCAGGCCGCCAGGCCCCAGGGCGCTGCCCGCGTAGAGGTAATAGCCAGCGGGGAAGGCAAACGTTCCCAGCTTACCCACGGTGATCTCTTTTTTGCGTTTCAGTAGCAGGATCAGGGCATAAGTGCCCTTCTTGGGTTCGTTCATGGTTCTCGTCACCCTCCTACCGAATTATTTTACACTACCCTTCCTCTCTTGGCAAGGAAGCTGCCGCTTGACTTTACCTATAAATGTCTAGCGAAGCTTCGCCTCAAACCGACGAATTGGAGCGAAGCTTCGCCTCAAACCGACGAATTGGAAAGAACACTATTGAGTTGAACCGTCACTTACATCAGGATTGATGCTAACGCTGCGCACGCCCTCTACTGCTCAGAAATTGACACTAGATTGCTTTTATGCTATAGTCTCCTTTCAGGTTTCAGAAACCCGGAGGATCTGATTTGAAGGGCCCGTTGGGCTTCTAATTCACGGCTAAACACATGGAGGTCCTACGATGAATTTGAGAAACAAGATTTCAAAAAGAGTCGCTGGCATTCAGCCTTCGGCTACAGTGGCGGTTTCCGATAAGGCTCGGGCCATGGCTGCACAAGGCTTGGATGTCATTAACCTGGGTGGTGGCGACCCCGACTTCGGCACACCCTCGCGCATCGTGGATGGGGCTCTGGACGCCATTCGCCAAGGGCATACTCACTACGTGTCCAGCGCTGGCGTAAAAAGGCTTCGGACAGCCATTGCGGATAAGCTGAGGGAGGAGAACGGTCTGGAGTTCGATCCAGACAGGGAGATCATAGTCACTCCAGGAGCTAAACTGGCTCTTTTCGCCGCTATAATGGCCACCGTGGAGGAGGGCGATGAGGTGCTGATCCTCGATCCAGCCTGGGTTTCCTACGCGCCCTGTGTGCAACTGGCGGGTGGCGTAGCCGTTCACGTCTCCTTGAGCGTGGAGGACAATTTCCTCGTGACAGAGGCCAAATTGCGGGAAAAGGTAACTCCCAGATCGAAGCTGCTGATGGTTAACTCGCCTAACAATCCCACAGGACGGGTGCTCACGCGGGAGGAACTGGAGGCCATCGCCAAAGTGGCCCTGGAAAACGACTTATTGGTCCTGTCGGACGAGATTTACGAGAAGATTCTATACGATGGTCATCAGCATATCAGCATTGGGAGTTTGCCCGATATGCTGGATAGGACCATCGTCATCAATGGCTTCTCCAAGGCCTATGCCATGACTGGCTGGCGCTTGGGCTACGTGGCAGCCAAGGGGCCTTTAGCTAAGGAAATCCTCAAGGTTCAGCAACACTCGGCGACCTGCGCCAGTTCTTTTACCCAATACGCCGGGATAGCGGCGCTGACCGGCCCGCAGGATGTGGTCTCCCAAATGGTTGAAGAGTACAGAAAGCGAAGGGACCTTATCACTGCCGGCCTGAACAGCCTGCCAGGTATATCCTGCCACCAGCCCGAGGGAGCGTTCTATGCTTTTCCCAACATCTCCGCAACGGGCATGTCTTCCATAGAGTTCGCTGACATGTTGCTGAGTAAGGCAAGGGTGGCTGTCACTCCTGGGATTGCCTTCGGAGACAGCGGGGAGGGCCACGTCAGGTTGTCCTTCGCCAATTCGATGCCGTTGATACAGGAGGCCATCGAGCGGATGAGGGAAGTGCTGTAGAATGGCCTCAGCCGTGCAACGTGGCAGGCGATTTAGCCACGCTGCCGTGTATTGCTGGTCTCGTTCATCCTCTTTTTATCCCGCCTCATGGGCATTTGTCGGGCTGTCACAGGCCACGCTGATGGATAGCGGCCCCGATCGCCACGAGCAGAACATGGCCCGCTGGGCCTTCGCTGGCTCGCTGGGTGTGATGGCTGGCCCCATTGCATTAAGCATGGCGACGCTGAACCTGGGCTGGCGTGGATTGTTTGTCCTGTTCGCCGGGCTGACACTGATTCCCCTGGCAGTGGCTTATCGCCTTCGGTTAGCCATTGGGCAGCGGGGGACTGCAGGGGTCGGCTTCAAAGCGGGTCTGGTGGGCGCCCTGCGGGCGCTGTGTCGGGGCGAGGTGCTGCGCTGGCCCACCCTGCTGGAGTTCTCCGACTTAATGCTGGACGTACTACTGGGCTTCCTGGCGCTATATTTCGTGGACGTGGTGGGCGCGACACCGGCCCAGGCGGGCATGGCAGTGACGGTGTGGACGGGGTTGGGGCTGCTGGGCAACCTCTTGCTCATCCCACTCCTGGAGCACGTACCTGGCCTGCGCTACCTGCGCCTGAGCGCGGCAGTAGAGCTGGGGTTGTTCCTTGCCTTCCTGCTGGCGCCGGGCTTCTGGGTCAAGCTGGCACTGGTCGGACTGTTGGGCCTGTTCAACACCGGCTGATATTCTATCCTCCAGGCGCAGTTGTACTCGGCCATGCCAGGGCAGAGCGGCATGGTGATGACGGTAGGGAACGTGTTCGGGTTGGTGGGTGGTTTGATCCCGTTGGGATTGGGGCTGGTGGCCGAGCGGTTTGACCTGATGGCGGCGATGTGGCTTTTGTTATTGGGGGCGGTGGCGCTGCTAGTTGGAGTACCAAAGGCACAGAGAGGTTGTATAATGAGTATAACCGCAACTCAAACCACTGAAGCCGAACGATTTCAGACCGGTGGCGTGCTTACCATTACCGCCGGGCACGCTGTGCACGATACTTACACTGCCTTCCTGGCTCCTCTTCTGCCGGTCTTCATCGCCAACTTGGCCCTGTCGAAGACCGAGGCCGGGGTGCTGACAGTATTCATGCAGGGGCCGTCGCTGCTTCAACCCTTCATTGGCCACCTGGCCGACCGGATCAGCTTGCGATACCTTGTTATCATCGCCCCCGCTCTAACCGGGGCGATGATGAGCTTGCTGGGTGTGGCGCCGGGCTACGGGGTGCTGGCTTTGCTCTTGGTGGTGACCGGCCTCAGTTCCGCCAGCCTGCACGCCGTGGCACCGGTGATCGCCGGCAACCTGTCGGGGCGCAGCCTGGGGCGGGGCATGGGATTCTGGATGGTCGGCGGTGAGTTGGGCCGCACGTTGGGCCCCATCGTAATCGTTAGTGCCGTCCGTCTGCTGGGTCTGGGGGGCACGCCCTGGCTGATGATCGGTGGTTTTCTGGCCTCGGTCCTCCTTTATGTCCGACTCAAGGACGTGCCCACTCAGCCTGTCAACGCCGGTCAGGGGCTTCCCTGGCGGCAGGCATTGCGGGGCATGGGATCGCTTCTGCTCCCCCTGGTGGGCATCATCGTGGCGCGCTTGTTCATGACCAGGTCGCTGACCACCTACCTGCCCACTTTCCTGAGCGAGGAGGGTGCCGACTTGTGGTTAGCTGGCGCTTCCCTATCGTTGCTGGAAATAGGGGGCATGGCAGGTGCACTGCTGGGGGGTGCGATAAGCGACCGACTGGGCCGCCGACTGGTTCTCTTTGTCTCCATGCTGACCGCGCCGCTTCTTTTGTTCGTCTTTCTGAGGATTGAAGGTTGGCTTCAGTTGCCCCTCTTGTTGCTGATGGGCTTCACTGCCCTCTCCGTCACCCCCGTTGTGATGGCCCTGGTGCAGGAGAGCTTTCCTGACAACCGCGCGTTGGCCAACGGCGTCTATATGTCGCTGAGCTTCGTCCTCAGTTCAGTGGTGGTCGTCGTGCTGGGAGCGATGGGCGACCTGTTCGGCCTGCGCCTGGCATTTACCGCTAGCGCGGTCATCACTCTGCTGGGACTCCCTCTCGTTTTGTTGCTTCCAGGACAGCGCTATAGTGGACCCGTGCATTAATGAAATTCGCTATCCAATATCAGTCGCACAGGTGGCTTTGTTTCGCTGATCCAGGCTTACCCGTCCAGATCTCACGGACAGCTCTTCAAGACCATGGGCAGGAAGATGCGCTGGCACGGTGCGTTTAAGTGTTGCTGTTGGCGCCACACTAACCGGGGCGGAGAACTCCGACGTGTTGCCGGCGGCATCAGTGGCGGCGGCTGTCACGTAGGGGCCGATCAGTTGGCTGGCTTTGGTGAATGTCCAGTAGCCAGAACCATCCGCTGTAGTTGTGCCCTCGTAGATGGCCCCCTCATCTGCGGCGTCGGAGAAGACCTCGATGGTGCAATTGGCGCAGGCGGTGCCGGAGACCTGAGTGGCGCTGGCAATGGTGATCACCGGTGCAGCCAGCCCCTCGTTGCCCCCACCAGGGAGGGCGATGCCCTTGCCGGCGTTGCTGTGGATGCGGTTGCGGGTAATAGTGTTGTACTTCGCTCCATAGCTGCCCGATAATACTTCGACACCGTCATCGCCGTTGAAGGCGATGAGATTGGCCTGCCCCTCAGCCGTGCCACCGATCAGGTTGCCGTTTGAGACGTTGAATATGTAGACGCCATCGGTGTTGTTGGGCAAGGCCGTCACCCCCGTGACGTCGGTGCCTATGTAGTTCCCCTGCACCCGGTTGTTCCCCGTAGGTCCGATTTCCACCCCGACATGGCCGTTGCTGGAGATGAGGTTGCGGGCCTGCAGAGCGCTTCCACCCACCACGTTGTTGGATGATCCAACCCCGCGCACCACTTTCTCAAACTCGTTGTACAAAGCGCTCAGATAAGTGCTGCTGTTGAGTCCGGTGAACCACTCAGGCCAGTTGGGGATGTCCGTCCGGTCGCCGATGCTGTTTGGCCGCCAGCCGTAGTTGGTGGCGCTGACTTGGTCAGAAATTTGAACCTGCGGGAGGTTCTGGCGCCCCAATCCAAAGAATGCGATTGCCCTGCAACACGTGAACCCCAACCTTGTCAGATAATGAAAATTGTGTTACACTGATATAGCGCACATGTTGCTGGATTGGTGTGAAACGTGAAGATGAGAGCGGGAGGGCGACATGAAAGAACAGTTTGTTAGAGATTTAAAGGAAGGCGATAGGATACTGAGTTTCTTTATGATAAGACATAAGCAGTTGGAGTATTTCCGTGACCGAACAAGGGGACAATTCCTGACCTTGGTCTTGAGCGATAAGACGGGCCAGATTCTGGCCCGGGTGTGGGAAAAAGCGCTGGAGCTGGCCGAAACCTTCGACGAGGGAGATGTGGTCAAGGTGCTGGGCGAGGTGGAGGAGTATCTGGGCCGGCCCCAGGTGATCGTGCGCAAGCTGCGCCTGGCCAAAGAGGACGAATATGAGCTGGAGGACTTCTTGCCCCACACCGAGCGGGACATCGAAGAGATGCTGACAAAAGTGCGCGAGACCATCGCCTCTGTGGAAAACCCGTATCTGCGAGCACTGCTGGACAAATTCTTCGCCGACGAGGAGTTCGTGGCCGCCTTCTCGCGGGCGCCTGCGGCCCGTCGCATTCACCACGCCTACCTGGGCGGCCTCCTGGAGCACACGGTGGAGGTCATTGCCCTCTGCCAGACGGTGATCGCCCTCTATCCCCAGATCCACCGCGACCTGCTGCTGACAGGGGCCCTGCTGCACGACGTGGGTAAGACCAGAGAGCTCACCTACGAGCGCGACATTGACTACAGCGACGAGGGACGCCTGCTGGGCCACGTGGTGCTCAGCGAGCGGATGATCACCGAACGCATGGCCGAGATCCCCGACTTCCCGCCGGAGCTCGCCTTGCGCTTGCGCCACCTGATCCTCAGCCACCATGGCCGCTACGAGTGGGGCTCGCCCCGCCGGCCCAAAACCCTGGAGGCCTGCGCCCTTCACTACATCGAAAACCTGGATGCCCAGGTGAATCGCTTTGCTCAGATTATCGCCGCTCGACGGGACAAGACCAAGCCCTGGACTGAGTACGACAGCCTGTTGAAGCGCTATCTCTATGCCGGCCAGGAGGAGGAGTTGGCCGTGGAGGAGGCGGGGCCTCTGGAGTGAGCTACCCTCTCCCTCCCCTCTCTCCCAATCCTGGGGGTGGGTGAGGGCTAATGACTGAGGAAGAAAAGATGAATCCCAAATATCAACAGATCCTCGAACTACCCAAAATACTGGAGCGTCTGGCGGAGCACGCTTCCTTCTCCGCTAGCCGGGAGCAGGCATTGAACTTGCAGCCTTCCTCTGATTTGGATGAGGTGATCAGGCGGCAGAGGGAGACTGCTGAGGCCAGAGCCCTCCTCAATGAGCGAGCCGATGCCTCCTTGGGCGGAGCACGAGATGTGCGCCCTTTGGTAGATAGGGCGGAGCACGGCGCTGTCCTGCTGCCCAGCGAGTTCCTGGAGATTCGCGATACCCTGGTCAGGGGACGAACCCTGCGCCGAACCATCACCCGCTTGCGAGACCGGTTTCCCATTCTGGCGGGCACGGCGGGCAGGATCGAAGAGTGCCCTGAAATAGTGGCCGAGATCGCTCGCTGCATCAACGATCGGGCCGAAGTAATGGATGGAGCCAGTCAGAACCTGGCCCGCATCCGCCGCGAGATGCGCGAATCCCACCAGAGGCTGATGACCAAGCTGGAGAGAATCGTGTCCTCTCCCTCCAACGCCCCCTTTCTCCAAGAGGCCTTCATCACCCAGCGGGGCGGACGGTATGTTATCCCTCTCAAGGCCGAGTTCAAGGGGCGCATCCCAGGCATCGTCCACGATCAATCGGCCAGCGGCGCCACCCTGTTCATCGAACCTCTCTCCACCGTCGAGCTGAACAACCGCTGGCGGGAGTTGCAGTTGGAGGAAGAACGGGAAGTACAACGCATCCTGGCCGAGCTTTCCCACCTGGTGGCCGAGCAAGGGGCGCTCATTCAGCGCACTGTTGAAGCTATGGCTGAGCTCGACCTGGCCTTCGCCAAGGCAAAATATGCGGAGGAGATCGAAGCGGTCGAGCCCAAGCTGGTTCCTTTCAAGAAAGTGGGCAACAATCTACACCCCGGCTCTGTTATCCAGTTGATGAAAGCCCGCCACCCGCTGATTGATCCGGCCAGGGTGGTGCCTATTGATGTTTACCTGGACGATGACTATTTCATTTTGGTCATAACCGGGCCCAACACTGGCGGCAAGACCGTGTCCCTCAAGACAGTTGGACTATTGTCCTTGATGGCCCAGTGCGGCCTGGCCATCCCTGCTGCTGAGGGCTCCACCCTGTCTGTTTTCAGCGGCATCTATGCCGATATCGGCGATGAGCAGTCCATCGAGCAGAGTCTGTCTACCTTCTCTGCCCACATCACCAATGTCATCAGCATTTTGGACCAGGCAGATGAGCGTTCCCTGGTTTTGCTGGATGATCTGGGGGCTGGCACGGACCCAAGCGAGGGATCGGCCTTAGCGAGGGCTCTGCTTTCCCACTTGTTGCAGCGGAGGATCACCGCTTTTGTCTCCACCCACTATCCGGAGCTGAAAGTCTATGCTCACACCACGCCAGGTGTGGAAAACGCCAGTGTGGAGTTCGACCTGGAGACTCTCTCTCCCACCTACGAATTGAGCATCGGCTTGCCCGGTCGCAGCAATGCTTTCGCCATCGCTCGACGCCTGGGCCTGTCACCGGAAATCGTGAGTAAGGCCGAGAGCATGGTTTCGCCGGAAAGTTTGGAAGCGGACAGCTTACTGGCCGAGATCAAGCAGGCGCGCCAGCGAGCGTTGGCCGCGCAGGAGGCAGCGGAGGTTGCCCAGCGCCGGGCGGAGGAACTGGAGAGAGAGTTGAGGCAGGCGCTGGCCGACATCGAGAGGACAAGACGCGAGATACTGGGCGCTGCTCGCGAGCAGGCTAAGCGGGAGCTGGAGGAAGTGCGAGCCGAGCTGAGAAAAATCAGGTCCATGCTGGACACGACCGCCGTCACCAGAGAATGGGTAGCTCAGGCCGAGGAAAAATTGAAGACACTGGAGCCGGAGCCCGTCGAACCTGTGGCTCAGCCACGCTTCCTGCCCCAAGCGGAGCTGGGGCTGGGCGACACCGTGTGGGTCTCGAGCCTGCGGGCCACCGGCGAGATCACGGAGCTGGCTGGCGATGAGGCCGAGGTTCAGGTGGGTTCGTTCCGCATCAGAGCCAGGGTGGAGGATTTGGAGCTGAGGCAAAAGGTTTCTAAGCCCGAAGTCAGGGAACGGGAGGTGAGCGTTCCCAAGGCTTCCTCGCCCGGCCTGGAACTGAATTTGCTGGGCCTGACGACGGATGAGGCGTTACCTCGCCTGGACAAGTATCTGAACGATGCGTATCTGGCGGGGTTGCCCCAGGTGCGCATCATCCACGGCAAGGGCACCGGGGTCCTTCGCCGCGCCGTGCGCGAGTTTGTTAAGACGCACCCCTTGGTGGCCAGTTGGCGGCCTGGAGACCAGTACGAGGGTGGGGACGGAGCGACGGTAGTGGAGTTGGTGCCCAGGTAATACTAATTGCCACATGTTTGGTCAGCCATTTGTTGCTTGAGCTGAGCCGCAAAGCGTACACATGCCTGATCTAGGAAGGCGCGCAGCGCTTCATCGTCGCTGCGGCCAAAGCGCTGGGCTTCGATGTCTTCCTTGAGCTCCATCAGAAAGGCATCACTCAGCCCGGCGGCCTCCATGATCCCCAGGAGCCGCCCGGCGGCGTCCACCAGCCGGAAGGGACCATAGCTGGCCGGCTCGTCGTACAGGCCATGGGCGCTGGTCAGCAGGTAACACACCAATAGGCTCAGATCCTCGCGCAACTTCTCCTCGTTCATAACGGTTCTCCCCAGCGTTCGGCGAAGCAGACCTCGGACAGGGGCCGACGACCTGCAGTGGGCGGCCTCATCCTGGGATAGCCCAGGGCGATGAGCAGCACCGGCTCGATGTGTGCCGGCAGGTCCAGGAAGACGCTCGCCGCCTGCCGGTGGAAGGAGCCGATGGGACAGGCGCCCAGCCCCAGGTCGTGGGCGGCCAGCAGTGCGTTTTGCGTCGCCAGGCCGATGTCCAGCCAGGCCAGCTTCGGCCCCATGGCCCCGCCCAACTCCCTGGCCCGCTTCATGTCCAGGCAGATGGCGGCCACCGCCGTGGGCTCACCGATGATGCCCGGCGCCAGGGCTCGCAGCGCCCGTACCCGCCGGGGTTCGCGCACGAGCACGAACCCCCAGGGCTGCACGTTGCCGCCGCTGGCCGAGGCCGCTGCTGCTTCCAGCACTCGCTGCAGCAGCCCCTCTGGGACCGGCTCCTCGGTGAAGGCGCGCACGCTGTGCCGGCTGTGAATGGCTTCCAACGTTTCCATACCGCTCCCTTGTCCAGACCCGAAGGGTTTTCGGAAACCCTTCGGGTCTCGATGTCAGTACCCTGGCACCCCCATCCCCCGGCACAGTTCCACCAGCTCCGGGTGAACGTACCGTCCATCCTCTTCGAGTTGCACGTCGTCGGCCCAGACGGAGGGATCGAGCACCACGCCATCGGTGTGGCTGGGTGCTCCCTCGCTGGCCGGTCCAATGCCAAACTGCATGCAACCGAAGACGCGCTCATCTTCCAGGATGCGGCCCGTGGGCCGGCTTACGCCCGGGTTGAAGCCGTAGCAGGCGTGATCCACCATGAACATGGTGGGGTCGTCGAAGCTGGCCAGCCAGCGCTCGAAGAGCCGGGCTTCATGGCCGCCCTCGAGGCGCTGGATGACGCCCCGCTCGACGTGCAGCACCACGGGCGAATGGAGCACGCCGAGCTCCGCTGGCGGCCAGAGACAGCCATCGAACACCAACGTGCCCTCGAAGCTGTCGTGGTGAGCCATGAAGCCCGATTGTCCACCCAGCATGATCGGATAGCCGCCCTCGGCGGGTGGCGACTCCCAGAAGGGATCACCCGCCTTGTCCACCCGCATGGTGAGATCGGTGCCCGCCGGGCTGGTGACCCGGATGACCTCCGCCGCCTGCGAGAGCTCGTACAAACGCGTCTTCATTCGCTCCAGCGCCGGATAATTCACCCGGCCGATGGTGCGCACCATCATGTCCACGTCCATGCCCGTGAGGCAGAGATAGCGGCAGCCGGCGGCGATGGCCGCGTCGTAGGCCGGGCTGTAGAGCTGGTAGGCGGTGGCGAACTCGATCCACCAGTCGGCCTTCAGCAGGGCGTTGGCCACCGGATCGGGCGGCGCCATGCAGGGCTGGGGCAGCGTCGGATACCAGATGACGGTGGGCACGCCGCCGACGGCGAAGACGGCCTGGGCGGTGGCCTGCACGACGCGCGGGTCGCTGGCTGTGTCGGCGGTGATCACCACCTGCTGGCCCGGCTGCACAGGCACCACCTCGGTCACCACCTTGTGCGCTGCCAGGCCCAGCTCATAGGCGTAATAGTCCGGTTGGCCTTCTGTGCCAAGAACAAGGGACATGGTCCATTCTCCTGTAGGGGCAAGGCTTGCCCTTGCCCTCGATTGCCCCTGCCCAAGGGCAACCGCAGGGGTTGCCCCTACACCATCCCACCCTGGTCGCCCCTATCCTACGATTTCCTCGATGGGCACATAATCGATGTCGAAGCCGAAATACCGCGGCCCGGCGCCGGCCAGGCCCCGCTCCGACCGGAACGCCTCCAGCCCCTTGATGCCCACCACTGCCACCTGGTGCCCGGCGTCAATCACCGTGTTGGTGAACCCCTCGCCCGTCTCCCGGTCCACGATGGTCACCAGGTCCGGGCTGCAGACGAAAGGCTCGCCATCGAGCCAGGAAACGTGGTTCTCGTTCTTGAACCACACGTCGAGGGTGTGACCGGCGAACTCCCCGGTGCCCTTGATGTGGGTGGTGCCTATCATGTAGCCTTCGCGGTCCTCCCAGTCTTTGCCGGTCACCTCGCCTTCGAATAGCAGCCAGCCGCCGGTGAACTCGATGGCCGCCTGGACAGGATCGTCGCCCCGCTCCCGGGCCTCTCGGATGGTCCGCCCCAGGTTCAGGCATTTGGTGAGCGTGCCGGGCACGATGATCTCCTTCATCTCCCGCCCGGGCAGCAACGTGCCAGCGATGTTGCACATGCCGAAGGCGGCCACGGCCAGCATCTTGCCGATGCGTTCCAGCATGTGCGGGCTGCAGGCCTCCTTGAGGATGACCACGTTGCCCCAGCGGTCCACGCTGGCCAGCGGGAAGCTGTCCTTGCCGTAGAGGTAGGGCGTGCCCTGCATCTCCTCCGGGATGGCCCGGCCGGCGTAGTCGCCATCCACCACCGGGATGCCCATACGCACCCCGGTGATCAGCGGCGCCGGCGTGTTGCCAGCACCCAGCTCCGAGGGCACAATGGCCCCGATCTCCACCCCGGCATACTCGCCCAGCTCCCGTACGGCCACCTCCATGGCCCGGTGGCCCAGCTTATCCACCAACCCCAGCCGCTCGATCCGCGCCAAGGTTTCCGCCGAGGGCGGGGCGATGGAGCCCATGCCGTAGGGCGTGCAGGTCCAGGCGTCGTCGGGGATCTCGGAAACGTCCACCCACTCGATGGACAGACCCTCGTCCAGGGCAGCCGTGAGCATCTCCATGCCCCATTCGACGCTGCCCCCGCCTCCGGTGCCCATGAACAGGCAGCCACGGATGAAGTCCTCACAGTCTTGTCGGTTTCGCAATGCGCCTCTAGGCATCGTTGAGTCCTCCTTATTTAAGTATTCAGGATTGGCCTATCAGATGACAGGCCACCAAGTGCCCATCGCCGATGTCCTCCAACCCGGGCTCTACCTGCGAGCAGATGTCCATGACCTTGGGACAGCGGGGGTGGAAGCGGCAGCCGGGCGGCGGGTTCGCCGGGCTGGGAACACTCCCCTCCAGGATGATGCGCTCCCGCCGCAGCTCCGGGTCCAGGATGGGCGTTGAGGAGAGCAGCGCCTCGGTGTAGGGGTGCTTCGCCTGATAGAAAATGGCATCGGTAGTGCTCATCTCTACCACCCGGCCCAGGTACATCACGGCAATGCGGTCGCTGATGTGCTGCACCACGCTCAGGTCATGGGAGATGAAGAGGTAGGTCAGCCCCAGATCTCGCTGCAACTGCTGTAACAGGTTGAGGATCTGGGCCTGCACCGACACATCCAGCGCCGAGGTCGGCTCGTCCAGCACCAGGAACTTGGGATTGAGCGCCAGGGCGCGGGCGACGGCGATGCGCTGCAACTGGCCGCCGGAGAATTCGTGCGGGTAGCGGTAGAGGAAGTCGCCCTCCAGGCCCACGCGGGCCAGTAGTTCCTCCACTCGCGCTGTGAGTGCCTCTCCCCTGAGATCCGTGTGGGTCACAATGGGCTCGGCCACCAGGTTCAGCACGTTGAAGCGCGGGTCGAGCGACGAGTAAGGGTTCTGGAAGACCATCTGCATGTCCCGGCGGCGCTGCTGCATCTCCTCCCGGCTCAGGGCCGTGAGATCCACCCCCTCAAAGAACACCTGCCCGGCTGTGGGCTCGATCAGCCGCAGAATGCAGCGGCCCAAGGTGGTCTTGCCGCAGCCCGACTCGCCCACCACGCCCAGCGTCTCCCCCCGGCGCACCGCCAGATCCACCTCCTCCACGGCGCGCACCACCCGCGTGCGCCGTCCGAAGAGACCGCTCCGCTGCACGAAGTGTTTGGTTAGACCCCGCACCTCAATCAGCGGCTCGCTCATGCTCTCTCACCCTCTGCCTGCGGATACAGATAGCAGGCCACCGTGTGTCCCTCACCCACGGTCACCAGGGGTGGCTTCTCTGCCCGGCAGACGTCCATCACAAACGGGCAACGGGGATGGAAAGCGCAGCCCGGTATCCGCTCCAGCCCGCTGGGCACAGAACCGGGAATGGCTGGCAGCGGCTGGCCGTGGCTGCCCGGCCGGGGGATGGCCGCCAGCAGCGCCTGGGTGTATGGATGTTTCATGGCCTGAAAGACATCGGCTGTGCGCCCCACTTCTACCAGGTTGCCGGCGTAGAGTACACCCACCCGGTCACAGGTCTCGGCCACCACCCCCAGGTTGTGGGTGATGAGCAGGATGGACAGGCCCCGGCTGCGCTGCAGCTCCACCAGTAACGCCAGAATCTGGGCCTGGATGGTGACATCGAGGGCCGTGGTGGGCTCGTCGGCGATAAGCAACTCCGCCCCCGACGAGAGGGCCATGGCGATCATCACCCGCTGCTGCATCCCTCCGCTGAGCTCGTGGGGGTAAGCCCGCAGCATCCGCTCCGGCTCCGGCAACCCCACCGCGTCCAGCATCTCGATGGCCCGCCGCCGCGCCCTGTCCCGACTCACAGGCTGGTGATGGCGGATAATGCCCATGATCTGCTCGCCCACTGAGAAGACCGGATTGAGGGTGGCCGCTGGGTCCTGGAAGACCATGGCGATGCGCCGCCCCCGAATCCGGCGCATCTCGGCCTCGCTCTTGGCCAGCAGGTCCTCGCCGTCGAAGACTATGCGCCCGGCAGTGATCTCCCCCGGCGGTGGCACCAGTCGCAAGAGCGACAGCCCGGTCACCGACTTGCCGCAACCCGTCTCCCCCACCAGGCCGAAGGTCTCGCCCCGCCGGATGTCGAAAGTGACGCCGTTGACAGCGTGCACCACGCCGGCGTAGGTGCGGAACCGCACGTGCAGGTTCTCGACGGACACCAGCACATCTCCCATCAGGCTACCCTCCGCGTGCGGGGATCGGCCACATCGCGCACGGTGTCACCCAGCAGGTTAAAGGCCAGGGTGACCAGGAAGATGGCCAGGCCCGGGTAGGTGGCGAACCAGGGC
>CAZRSI010000020.1:9478-19679 GCA_964602575.1 uncultured Anaerolineae bacterium | reverse complement strand
TGGCGCCAACATGGGTGGTATTGAACGCTACTTGGTCATCAGTCAAAATTCGCCATTACCGACAGTTGATTGACTGCCTCGCTTCTATTCTTCGCCATGGTTCTCACCTATCTTCGCTCACCAGATCAACCTGACGACTCAATTTCCCACTTATAGAGCCTATCCGAAAAATGCTCGCGGCGGACCTTAGTCCGCCATCCTCGAAACCTCCTTTTCCTCACCAATCTCCAGCCCGCTCATCTTCCCAGCCGCCACCACGAAGGCCACAGCATAATCCCGCGAGTGGGAGAGGCTGACGGCGAACTCAGACAGGCCCAGTTCCTCGGCCCGCGCCCTGGCTCGTCCGTGCAGACACACCAGGGGTTTGCCCCGCTCATCGCCAAGGATCTCCATCTCCCGCCAGGCAATGCCTCGCAATCCTGTGCCCAAGGCCTTGGAGACGGCCTCTTTGGCTGCGAAACGCGCCGCCAGCTCCGGCACCCGCCCACGACAATAAGCCTGCTCCGCCGGAGTGTACACCCGCTGGAGAAAGCGCTGGCCGTGCCGGCGGAGGACGCCCTCGATGCGCTCGATCTCGATGATATCCACCCCCACGGATAAGCCATCCAGTGCATTCATACTACATCGTTGTAGCCGCGCCCCATGCCACGGAAGATAAAGCCCATCTCCTTCATCCTCTTGGGATCGTAGATGTTACGGCCATCCAAGATAACCGGCTGGAGCATCGTCTCCTTGATCCGCAGCATGTCTAACTGCTTGAACTCGTTCCATTCCGTCACCAGGACCAGGGCGTCCGCACCCTCTGCTACCTCATACGGATTCTCGCAGTAGGTCACGTTAGTTAATATTCGCTTGGCTGTTTCCATGGCCTGGGGATCGTAGGCTTTGATCTGCGCCCCCTCGTGCTGGAGCATGTGGATGATTTCAATGGAGGGTGCATCCCGCATGTCATCGGTATTGGGCTTGAAGGCCAGGCCCAGGATGCCAATGGTCTTCCCTCGGAAGCTGCCCAGAATGTCCCGCAGCTTCTGGATCACCCGTTTGCGTTGGTCGTAGTTGATCTCCATCACCGCCCGCAGCAACTGAGGGTGAGCTCCATGGGTAGAGGCCATGTGGATCAGGGCCTTCACGTCTTTGGGGAAACATGAGCCCCCCCAGCCCACCCCCGCCCCCAGGAACTGCGGCCCGATGCGCTGATCCATGCCCATGCCCCGAGCCACCTCCGTCACGTCTGCCCCCAGCGCCTCGCAGATATTGGCGATTTCGTTGATAAACGAGATTTTGGTGGCCAGAAAGGCGTTAGAGGCATACTTAATCATCTCTGCTGTGCGCAGATCGGTGATGATGATGGGAGCCTGCAGGGGGTAGTACAGTTCAGCCACCCGATGGGCCGCTGCCGGATCGGTTGAGCCTAAGACGATACGATCGGGGTTCATGAAATCATAGACAGCCGAGCCCTCCCGCAGGAACTCCGGATTGGAGACCACTGAGAACTCGATGTCCTTGTTGGGCATGTTCTCGCGGATGATGTCGGCCACCCAGTCGCCTGTGCCGATGGGCACGGTGCTCTTATTTACAATGATCATGGGGTGATCCAGGCACCTGGCGATTCCCTCCGATGCCTCGTTGACGTGGACCAGATCCGCCTCGCCCTCAGCGCCGGAGGGCGTGCCCACGGCGATGAAAACATATTCCGCATCCTTCAGAGCCTCATCGTAAGAAGTAGTGAAATCCAAACGCCCCGAGGCATAGTTGCGCCGCACAATCTCCTCCAGCCCCGGTTCATAGATGGGCATGATGCCCTTCTTGATATTCTCAGCCTTGGTTTTGTTACGGTTAAGGCAGATAACGCGATTGCCCAGGTCAGCCAGGCAGGCTCCGGTGACCAATCCAACGTAACCAATCCCGATGACACAGATGTTCTTCATCCTGTCCACCTCTCCCCTTTTAGAGTTTCAATAATGATACCACATTTTTCACTTTTTCGCTAGTACTACACAACGAGACTTTGAGGCCCGTCTTCCCATCCAAAATCTCGTTGTACTACTAGTACTACAAACTTTCAGTGAGGGTCTTTAGCACAAGGGAATCGGCCGGGAGACCTTCGCCCACCCCGGCGGAGGAGATGAACAGTTACGAGGGAAGAAAAGTTGCCGCTTGTCCAGAAACGACAAACGTTGTACAATTAAGAGGACTTCAGAGAGCGGGATGGACAAAGGTGGCCCCGATATTGAATGAGCGCAGCCTAGACTTCATAAGCCACAGCGAGGCCCAGACACGGCGCCTGGGCGCCAGGCTGGCAGCCCTCTTGCAAGGGGGCGAGGTTATCTGTCTGGTGGGCGAGTTGGGCGCGGGGAAAACCTGCCTGGCCCAAGGCATCGGCCAGGGGCTGGGAATTGAAGGGCCTATCACCAGCCCCAGCTTCACCTTCATCAACGAGTACCGGCAAAAACAAGCCAGACTGCCGTTCTATCACATAGACCTGTACCGCATAGGACAGGCTCAGGAGACGCTGACTCTGGGCCTGGACGAATACTTCTACGGGGACGGCGTTTGTGTCGTGGAGTGGGCCGACCGGGCGCTGGAGGTGCTGCCTGCTGAACACCTGTGGGTTGAACTCCGATATATCGTGGAGACCAAACGGGGCCTGCTGATGAAACCTGTGGGTAAGCGCTATGAGGAATTGTTACAGGAATTCAAGCGAAAAGCCTTCGGAGTCTAAGGGGAAGCCGTTGCTTTTAGCTATTGACACTGCTACGCGAATGCCTAGTTTGGCGCTGTATGATGGAGAGCGAGTGGTGGCCGAGGAGACATGGCGCTCGGCCGACGGCCACACAGTGGAACTGATGCCCAGCATTGTGCGCATGCTGGAACGGCAGAGGTTTCCGCCCTCCCAGCTACAAGGGATAGCCGTAGCATTGGGTCCGGGCTCCTTCACCGGGTTGCGCATTGGGCTGAGCGTGGCCAAGGGGCTGGCCCTCACTCTGGCCATACCCCTTGTTGGCATACCGACGCTGGACGCTCTGGTCTATGCCCAGGCCCGCAAGCGAGGTCCTGTGTGCGCTGTACTACAAGCCGGCCGGGGACGGATTTGCGCCGGCTTCTATCGGCGGAGACGGGGACAGTGGCAGCGGCAAGGGGATTATCTCCTGACAACGGTGGAGGAGCTGTGTGCCAGTATCGAAGCCCCCACTTTTCTCTGTGGGGAGATAGATGCTAAGGCCGCTGAATTGTTGCGAGAGCGGTTGGGCGAGAAAGCCAAACTGGCCTCGCCGGCCGCTTGTCTTCGACGGGCCGGTTACCTGGCTGAGTTGGGCTGGCAACGCCTGCAGAGGGGGGACGTGGACGACCCAGCCAGCCTGTCTCCCATCTACCTTAGTCACCCTCTGCTAAAATGATGGACTATACGGGTTTACCGTATATTGTTGAATCCATGCGGTTGGCAGACATCAAGGAGGTAATGGAGATCGAGCGCGCCTCCTTTCCCACGCCTTGGTCCGCCCGCGCTTACCACTATGAGCTCACAGAGAACGAACTCTCCCATTACTTCGTCGTTCGCCAGCGGCCATCTCAGGAGTCACAACCACGCCTGTTGAACCGGGTGCGCCGCTCTCTTGGGGGAGGAACAAAACCACCCATCCTGGGATACGGTGGCTTCTGGGTGGTGGCTGGAGAGGCGCATATCAGCACCATAGCTGTGCATCCCAACTGGCGTCGGCGCGGGATCGGCGAACTGCTATTGGTGGCCATGTTGGATCGAGCCATAGAGCTGGGGGCCGAAATAGCCACCCTGGAGGTACGCGTCTCCAACATCGTTGCCCAGAACCTGTACCGCAAATACAGCTTTGAGCAGGTTGGCCTGCGGCGACGCTACTATAGTGACAGAGGAGAGGATGCCCTGATCATGACCACGGAGCGCCTGACCTCGATTACCTTCCAGAGTCGCTTCCAACGACTCAAGCAAGCACTGTGCGAGAAACTTTAACGCTCGCGCAGCGAAGCCTGCTATGCAGGAGCTTGGGGCTTGCACAGCGAAGCCCGGGGAGCTTGAGGGGTACCCCCTCAACCCCACTTTTTCCTCCTCAGGACGGGGCTAAATGGGCCAGTGCCCCACACTGGCGACGAGAAGAGGGGATATTGAGGAGACACCCCCACACCTCCCGACCTGCTGCGCAGGCCCGAGCTTGCTCGGAGTTTGGACAAAACGCCGTAGATGAGGTATAATTTCAAAGCGGTTGTCTTGTATCTTCATCGAGAGGAGTTAAGCGCATGACTTCACTAGCTGAGCTTTACGAAGAGATAGCTGCCTGCCAGCGCTGCGATCTGGCCAAGGGGCGGACCCACACGGTGCCCGGCGAGGGTCCTGAGGATGCAGAGATCATGTTCATCGGCGAAGCACCCGGCTTCCATGAGGACCGGCAGGGCCGCCCTTTTGTGGGAGCAGCGGGACGGTTTCTGGAAGAACTGTTGGCCAGCATCGGCCTAAGGCGCGAAGATGTTTACATCTGCAACGTCATCAAGTGCCGCCCACCTGGCAACCGGGACCCATTGCCCGATGAGATCGAGGCCTGCAAGCCCTTCCTCGACAGACAGATCGAGTTGATCCAGCCGAAATTGATTGTCACCCTGGGGCGCTACTCCATGGCCCGCTACTTTCCCAATGCCCAGATCACCCGCATTCATGGCCGCCCCAAGCGCATTGGCAATCGCATCTATTATCCGATGTTCCACCCAGCCGCTGCCCTGCACCAGCCCAAGTGGCGAGCGATCGTGGAAGAAGACATGCTCAAGATACCCCAACTCCTGAAGGAGGCAGAGCAATTAGCCGAAATCGAGACTGTTACTAGAGCAGAACAACTGAGCTTGTTTTAAAGAAGCGGAACATGTTAGAGAAACTAGAGGTTGTAGAGGAACGCTACGAAGAACTGAATAGGCTGATGGCCGATCCCGAGGTGGCCACCGACCACGAACTGCTGAGGAAATACGCCCAGGAACAGGCTGAAATCGCGGATTTGGTGGAGAAGTACCGTCAGTATAAGGCCAACCAGACCGAGCTGGAAGAGACCAGGACCTTGCTGGATAGCGAGGAAAGCGAGGAGATGGTGGACCTGATCCACGAGGAGATCAAAAAGCTCGAAGAGCAAGGCAAGGCTTTGTTGAATGAACTGAAGCTAATGCTTCTGCCCAAAGATGCCAGGGATGAGCGAAACGTGATCATGGAGATCCGAGCCGGGGCCGGAGGCGACGAAGCGGGACTCTTTGCGGCGGACCTCTATCGCATGTACACCAGATACGCTGAGCAACACGGCTGGGCCACCGAACTCCTCAGCTCTAACGAAACCGGCATTGGCGGCTTCAAGGAAGTCGTTTTCGCCGTTAAAGGCAAGAAGGGGACTGGCCCTTCCCCCTACTCCCGCCTGAAATACGAGAGTGGTGTGCATCGAGTACAGCGGGTTCCTATCACCGAATCCAGCGGGCGCATTCACACCTCCACAGCCACAGTGGCCGTGTTGCCCGAGGTGAGCGAGGTGGAGGTGAAGATAGACCCCAACGACCTGCGGATAGACGTGTATCGCTCATCCGGCCCGGGGGGGCAGCACATGCAGAAGAACGCCACCGCTGTACGCATCACCCACCTGCCCACAGGGATGGTTGTCGCCTGCGAAAGCGAGCGCTCGCAATTGCAGAACCGTCAACGGGCCATGGCTATCCTGCGCGCCCGTCTTTACGAGATGGAGGCGCGAAAGCAGCAAGAGCAACTGGACGAGAGGAGACGCTCCCAGGTGGGCACAGGCGAGCGGGCCGAGAAAATCCGCACCTACAACTTCCCCCAAAACCGGGTGACTGATCACCGGATCGGCCTCACCAGCTACCAACTGGAGGATGTCCTGGACGGCGACCTGGATCAGTTCATCGAGGAACTGGCTGCCGCCGAGCAAACGGAGAAGCTTAAGAAAGCAGGGCTAAGCCGAGACGAAGGATAAGCAGTTTTGCTGTACCAGTTAAGGAGCCCAGCCAATCGTGGAATGCAACTTCAGGTGGCTTTGGCTCAGGCAGCGGCGATGCTGGAAAAAGCGGGCATCGAAGAACCCAGGCTGGATGCGGAGGTTCTGCTGACTCATGCCCTGGGTATAACCAGAGCGCAACTCCTTGCTCACCCTCAACGTCAGCTAAGCTCCACTGAGCTAACTGGCTACCGCCAATTGATCGAACGACGCGCACGACGTGAGCCCCTGGCTTACATTGTGGATCACAAGGAGTTCTATGGACTCGACTTTTTCGTTGATCCCAGAGTATTGATTCCCCGCCCGGAGACAGAACTGCTGGTCGAGAAGGCCATTGAGATCAGCCAGCCACAGCCAGTCATAGCCGATGTGGGCACGGGAAGCGGGGCTATCGCCGTCAGCCTGGCTGTACACCTGCCCCAGGCCCTGATCTACGCCACCGATGCGTCCTCCGTGGCCTTGGAGGTAGCCGCTCGCAACTGTCGCCGCCACGGCGTGCAGGACCGGGTCCATCTGCTACAGGGCCGTCTGCTAGAGCCGCTACCAGGGCCCGTTGACCTGATTGTGGCCAACCTGCCCTATGTCAGCGAGGTCGAGTGGGCCCAACTGCCCCCGGAGATCAGGTGCTACGAACCGAGAGAAGCCCTGTACGGAGGCCCCGACGGGCTCGATCACATCCGCCGCCTGCTGGCCCAGGCAGGGAATTACCTCAGGCCTGAAGGGAGTATCCTGCTGGAAATCGGAGCAACGCAGAGTGAAGCGGTAGTCGCCCTGGCCAGGCATCACTTCCCGATGGCGAGGGCTCAAATCATCAAGGACTACGCCGGACTGGACAGGGTAGTGATGGTGAGGCGGGAGAGATTTGGACTTCGGTGAGCTCAGTCGGGCCGTCGGGAGGCATTCGCCCATCGGTAGGGACGAAAGTAGCTGCGAAAAAGTTCTTTTCACTCTCCCCCATACCTCTAAAACTGCTACCAGGGGGCATCTCGCCCCGTCCGAGGACGGTTTTGGCCACCGAAATCGAGGCGAGGACGCCCTTCAATAACAAGGAGAAAAGTCAAGAGAACTTCTAGCGACTTACAATACAAAGGATTGAACCATGCTATTTGTCGGGTTAGACCTCATCGTTATCCTGTATATCCTGGCCGGATTGCTGATAGCTATCAGCGTCCACGAGTGCAGTCATGCCTGGGTAGCTAATGCTCTGGGCGACCCCACAGCTAAGAACGCAGGACGGCTCTCTTTGAATCCCTTCGCTCATCTCCACCCGCTAGGTACGCTTTCCCTACTACTCCTGGGCTTGGGTTGGGGGAAGCCCGTGCCTGTGGATGCTAACAGGCTGAGGCCAGGGCCCAAATTGGGCATGGCCTTAGTAGCTATGGGAGGCCCTGCTGCCAATCTCGCAACTGCGGCCCTTCTGGCCATTCCACTGAGATTGCATCTCATTCCATTTACGCCACGGAAGATCGCCGGTCTTGTCGTCTCTTGGGGCCTGCTCGTCTCCTGGGTAATCTGGTTGAATCTCGCCCTGGCTATCTTTAACCTGATACCCCTTACGCCACTGGATGGATCGAGGCTCCTGTCTGTAATTTTGCCCGATCGTTGGTTCGCTGTTCTGGCCCGCTACGAGCGTTATGGCCTGGTGCTGGTTTTGCTCCTGATTATTCTAGAAAGATTCTCGCAAACGGGCATTCTTACAAAGTTGCTTTTCCCTCCCATTGAGTTCGTGTGGTGGAAATTTGTCAACCTGACACCCCCTTTCCCCTGGCACGAATTTCTCTGAAGCAGAATGATGCTCATTGGCATTGACGCCAGCCGAAGCGTGGCCCAGAGACGAACCGGCACCGAGAATTACTCCCTAAACCTGATCCGTCACCTCCTCATCTCGGACACCGAACACCGCTACCGCCTCTACTTTAATCACCCTCCCCCCTACAACTTGCAACCTGTGACTTGTGACTTGCGAATCATGCCTTTTCCCCGTCTCTGGACCCATCTGCGTCTCTCTTGGGAGATGGCCCGCCGTCCTCCAGACGTGCTTTTCGTCCCCGCCCACGTCCTGCCCATCGTCCACCCCCGGCGTAGCGTGGTGACCATCCACGATCTGGGTTATCTGTACTACCCAGAGGCTCACCGACCGCTGGACCGACTCTACCTGGACCTGTCCACCCGCTACAACGCCCGCGCCGCTGCCCACCTCATTGTCGACTCCCTGGCCACCAAGCGCGACCTTGTCGAACGCTATGGCACCAACTCCGACAAGATCACCGTTATCCACCCCGGTTACGATAAGGAGACCTTCCAGCCAGTGAGAGATGAGGGGGCCATCGAAGCCATCAAAGCCAAATACGGCATCGCCAGCGACTACATCCTCTTCGTAGGCACCCTGCAGCCGCGCAAGAACCTGGTTCGACTGATCGAGGCGTTCGCAAGCATGCAGGTGGGCAAGTATGCAAACTTGCAACTCGTGATCGCGGGGAAGAAAGGCTGGCTCTATCAGGAAATCTTCCGCCAAGTCGAGGAATTTGGGTTGGAGGACAGGGTAGTCTTCACAGGTTATGTGCCCGAGGGAGACCTTCCTGTCCTCATGTCCGGCGCCCGCCTGTTCGTTTTCCCCTCGCTGTACGAGGGATTTGGGCTGCCGGTGTTGGAGGCCATGGCCTGTGGCGTGCCGGTCGCCTGCTCCAACGTATCCTCGCTCCCCGAGGTGGCGGGGGACGCGGCTGTGCTGGTTGATCCGCTGGATGTGGAGGGGATGGCGGTGGCCATCGAGCGCGTTCTTGGCGACGAGGACTTGCGGGGCGAGTTGATCGAGAGGGGTTTCGAGCAGGCGAAGAAGTTCTCATGGGAGAAGTGCGCACGTGAGACGCTGAAGGTGCTGGAGATGGTCGGATGGTCGAATGACTAGCCCCTCGTTTAAAGGTCAGGCGTAAAACATGAAGCGTCAAACGTCAAACGTCAAGCGTCAAACGTGTATCATCCTTGGCGTGCGGGTGGATAATGTCAATTACCAGCAGGCTCTTTCCATCATTGAGGGATTCATTGAAAGTGGCCAGTCCCATCAGGTGGTGACGGTGAACCCCGAGTTCATCGTTGCTGCCCAGTACGACGAGGAGTTTCGCCGGATCCTCAATGCCTCTGCTTTGTCCCTGCCTGATGGAGTGGGCCTCCTCTGGGCTGCCCGGTTCCTGGGTTGTCCCCTGCAAGAGAGGGTGACAGGGGTTGACACAATGCATCTCCTGGCAGCGCTGGCTGCGCAAAAGGGCTATCGCTTATTTCTATTGGGCGCTGCCCCTGGAGTGGCTGTGGAGACTGCGGCCCGCCTGTGCGAGATGTACCCCGGTGTGACCATCGTTGGCACCCACGCTGGCTCGCCAGCCCCTGAGGAGGAGGACGAGATCGTGGACATGATTCGGAGGGCCAAACCAGACATCCTCTTCGTGGCCTATGGTGCTCCGGCCCAGGATAAATGGATCGCCCGCAACCTGGCGCGGCTGGGGGTGCCGGTAGCGATGGGTGTGGGCGGAGCTTTCGATTTCATCTCTGGCCGGGCAAAGAGGGCTCCTCGCTGGGTGCAGAGCCTGGGTCTGGAGTGGCTGCACCGGCTTCTCCATGAGCCGTGGAGGTGGCGCAGAATGCTGGCCCTGCCGAAATTCGTGTGGCTGGTGTTGCGGGAGCGTTTGGCAAAAAGGTGAAAGTGTGGTATGCTAAAGCGAGTCTGTCAACGGATAGGCAACGGATTAACGGATGGGTGAATAGCAAGGCGGTATCCGTTAATCCGTTAGGCCAAAGGCCATCCGTTGGCAGGGAAGGGCTGGTCAACGGATGGGTAACGGATTAACGGATGAGTACGTGGCAAGGTGGTATCCGTTAATCCGCTTGGCCGAAGGCCATCCGTTGACAGGGAAGGACTTGCCAACGGATAGGTAACGGATTAACGGATGGGTGGATGGCAAGGCGGCATCCGTTAATCCGCTTGGCCGAAGGCCATCCGTTGACAGACGACAACAAAGGGGGATGCTATGGGCCTAGCGAAAGACGCTCCCTACAGCGATATCACCTATAAGATCATCGGCGCGGCGATGGAGGTGCACAACAAGCTGGGGCCAGGCCACAAGGAGATCGTCTACCAGAAAGCGCTATCGGCGAAGATGCTCGAAGCCGGCCTTTCTTTCGAGGAGGAAAAATCCATCGAG
>CAZRSI010000020.1:0-9378 GCA_964602575.1 uncultured Anaerolineae bacterium | reverse complement strand
ATCGGCGAAGATGCTCGAAGCCGGCCTTTCTTTCGAGGAGGAAAAATCCATCGAGTCCGTTAATCCGCTTAACGTCCGTTGGCCAATTGACCTAAACCCGACTAAGATCGGACATCTAAAGCTAGAGCGGGAGAGACCCCATCCGTTAATCCGTTCAATATCCGTTGACAGATTGACCATGAATAAAGAAAACCTCCTGCAATCGCTACCCAAATTAGCTGGCCAACGCATTCTGGTTGTCGGCGACGTGTTCTTGGATGAGTACATCATTGGGCGAGCCACTCGCCTCTCGCGGGAGGCACCCATCCCGGTGCTGGAGTTCGCGGGGAGGCGCTACGTGCCCGGCGGGGCGGCTAACCCCTCCAATAACATCGTCGCCCTGGGTGGGATGGCCTACCAGGTGGGGGTCGTCGGAGACGACGAGGCGGGGCAGACGCTCCTGGCCAAGCTCAGGGAGGTGGGCATTGATACAAGAGCAGTGGTGACCGACCCCTCCCGTCCCACCACCACCAAGACCCGCATCGTGGCTCAGGGGAGTCTGCGCTTCCCCCAGCAGTTGGCCCGCATTGACCACCTGGACCGTCGGCCAGTGGCCGGGGAGGTGGAAAAAGCAATCGTGGCCCATATGGAGGCTCTGGTTCCCCGGGTTGACGCTGTGCTGATCTCCGACTACAGGACGGGGGTGGCCAGCGAAGCCGTCGTCGGGGCAGCGCTAGAATTGGCCCGCCAGCACGGAAAGCTGGCCACCGTGGACTCCCAGGGGAATCTCCACAAGTTCTCTGGCTTCGACTTGGTGAAGTGCAACCAGCGCGAGGCGGAGGCAGTGTTGGGACGAGCCCTCGCTAACGAAGACGATTTTCGGAATGCTCAAGAGCAACTGCTGACTGAGCTTGGGGTCCAGGCCATCCTCATCACCCGTGGACCTGAGGGCATGTCCCTTCTGGGGTGCTATCAGCCCTACGCTCACCTTCCTGCCGCCAATGTGAGCGAGGTCTTCGATGTCACCGGGGCGGGGGATACAGTGATTGCCGTGACCACTCTGGCCCTGGCTGCCGGACTTGACCTTCTATCGGCAGCGTACCTGGCCAACTATGCAGCGGGATTGGTGGTGCGCAAGCTAGGCAACGCCACCGTCACCCCGGAGGAACTGGCCTGGGCGATCGAGAATTGGTGAAAGAAGAAGGCATTGGGGAAGATTCTTTCCTTGCAGGAAGCGATTACCATACGAAAGGAACTGGGGATCAGAGGCAAAACCGTTGTCCTCACCAATGGCCACTTCGACATCCTGCACGTGGGCCACGTGGACTGCTTGCAGAGGGCCAAGGCACTGGGCGACGTGCTGATCGTGGGCCTGAACAGTGATGCCTCGACGCGGCTCCTCAAGGGGGAGAAGCGCCCCATCGTGCCCCAGGAGGAACGAGCGCAGCTTTTGGTGGCGTTGGAGTGCGTGGACTACGTGGTCATCTTCGAGGAGAGGACGGCGGAGCGGTTGCTGGCTGCGCTGCAGCCAGACATCTACGCCAAAGGTGGGGATTGGGCCATGGAGGACTTGCCGGAGGCGAAAGTCGCTACCGAGCATGGCATCCGCATTGAGATCCTGCCCCGATTGCCAAACCGCTCGACGACGGATATCATCGGGACGATCTTAGCTCGTTATGGGGGAACGAATGGCGGCTGAGAGCCAGTTGATGGACGCTACCTCTTCTGCTGAGGGTGTGGCCAAGGCGGCTGGCATCCTTTCTTTGGGCAATGTGGCCAGCCGAGTGCTGGGTCTGGTGCGGGAGACAGTCAAGGCCGACCTCTTCGGGGCCAGTCCTTACGTCAGCGCCTTTGAGGTGGCAGCCATCGTGCCCACCATCATTTACGATCTCCTCATTGGAGGGTTGCTCAGTTCCGCCCTGGTGCCAGTGTTCAGTGACTATGTTGCACCTGAGAAACGCCAGGAACTCTGGCGCATCTTCAGTCTTGTCCTCAGCTTAGCCGTTGTTACCCTCGCGACAATCGTCATATTCCTAGAGATTTTCGCCCCTCAGGTGGCCTGGCTTTTGGGTGGTGGTTTCGAGCCCCAGGTCCAGGCGGTAACCACCAAAATGATTCGCATCATCCTGCCAGCGGTGCTTTTCTTCGGCCTGTCCGGTATTGTCACTGGCCTGCTCTACACCCTTAAGCGCTTCACCTACCCTGCTTTTGGTGCTGCTATCTATAACGCTGGCATTATCACCGCTGCCCTGCTGCTGGCTGACAGGATCAATATCTACAGCCTAGGCCTAGGCATCCTGTTGGGGGCCATTCTCCAATTGGCCATCCAATTGCCGGATCTGCGCGATGTGCGATTCTCCTTCTCCCTCGACCTTTCCCACCCAGCTCTGCGCCGCATCGTTGGCCTCTACCTGCCCGTGGTGCTGGGCCTGGTGATCAGCAATATCGGCATCGCCATTGACCGCAACCTGGCCTCGCGCACCGGCGGGGAGAGCATCGCCTGGATGCAATTTGCCACCCGGCTGATCCAACTTCCCATAGGTTTGATCTCAGCTGCTGTCTCCCTGGCCATCCTGCCGACTCTCTCGCAATATGGCTCAGAAGCAGCCAGTGATCAATGTCAAATATCCAATATCCAATGTCCAACATCAAACGTCAAACGTCAAACATCAAACGTGAAATATGAAACGTCGGAATTCCAACGCACTCTTGCCCTGGGCCTCAAGATGGTGCTGGTGGCCATCATCCCCGCTACAGTTGGCCTCTTCGTCCTGGCCACGCCCATCGTGTCTCTCCTCTATCAGCATGGCAACTTCGACGCCCGCGACACCGTGCAAACGGCCATGGCCCTGCGCTACTACCTGCTGGGCCTGACCTTCGCCGCCATTGACTTGCCGTTGGTTTTCGCCTTCTATGCCCGAAAAGACACCCTAACCCCGGCTTTGGTAGGGATGCTGGGAGTAGTGGTCTATTTGGTCGTGGCTCTGTCTCTGATCCGTCCCTTGGGGATGATCGGATTGATCCTGGCCAACTCCACTCAGCTCACCGTCCATGCCTTGACCATGTTGGTACTTATCCAGCGGCGTCTGGGGGGCTTGGGCGGACATGGGATAATGGCTCTTGCTTTCAAAGCTCTCTTCGCTTCACTGGCGATGGGAGGGGCGACCTATCTTACCCTCAGCGGACTGCAGACAGCACTCGATGCTAACACCCTGGTGGGCAAGCTGGTCATCGTTGGCGGAGCGGGTGGTGTAGGGGTGATCATATACCTGGGGATGATAGTTGTTCTGCGGGTGGAGGAGGCCAGGTTAGTGGCAGAGGCGATCTGGCGTAAGGTGCGGACTCCGAGTTAAGCGGAATTTGTTATCTGGATCGAAACGTAGTATAATAAATCGAAATCAATTTGGAGGTAACATATGGCGAAAAAGAAATCGCGTCGCGCCAAGAGGCGGGCCAAGAAGAGAACCCGGCCTGCTGTCAGGCCCACGCAGCCGGTATCCGCGCCAAGCCCAACTATTGCACGGGAAACTGCTCCACTGACGGAAGATAAGGTTGCTCAACTCGCCGAGGAATACCGCTACGTGTACTCCGACCTGAAACGAATTGCCATCTTGGCTGGAACCATATTGGCGGTGCTGATCATCCTCTCCTTCGTTATCAGGTAGAACATGGATGGGCAGGGTTTGCGGATTTACCCCTGGTTGAAACTATTTGATCCGAGAATCCTGCCCATCTGTTGTTCTCCAACACCCAGCAACTGCTGGCAAGCCTTTTCGATGATCCAGTGGAGGGGTACAAGCACCCAGAGGTTGCGGGTCAGGGCAAAGATGACGGCGGTTAAGAGAGCCATGCTCCATCTGAGGAGAGGGGTTACAGACCGCCAGGGCAAGCCCAGGTCTTTGCGCCAAGCTGGATTCGTTGCCCACTCCAGGGTGATCAACAAGAAGCTAAGGAAAGTGCCCCAGTAATAGTCGTCGAGGAGGAGGATGACAACGCTGCGGTAGAAGGCCCAGTGAGTTTGCAGGTAGATGACCTCTCGCAAGAGCTCCCAGCCATTGGTGGGCTCATGCCCTGGGCGTCCCTTTTTCATTGGAACAGGCAAGGCCATGATAGCGCGGGTGTACCACCAGCAGATCAGGGCCAAGAGCAAAAGGACGCCCGTCCCCAGAGCTGCCCCCAACCCAACCCCTTTAACCCAGTCGGGATCCGTCAAACCCACCAACCGAGGCAAGACAATCCCCCGCAATAGACCAGCGTAGGGTATACCTATGTAGTACAGGAATCTAATGGCCTCTATGAGCCAGCAACGATAAGGCCACTCTTTGATGGTTCTGACCCAGGTACCAAGCCGACCTGGCCGAGGCTGGCGGTAGTGCCAGGAAATATCAACTCCCAGGGCATAGAGGGCCATGGATATGCCCACCCAGATGGCTGCTTCCACCTTATAGTTTACTAGTTGAAGCAACGGCTGCAGCAACTCCATGGGTTAACCTCATTTTCCAATCGGTAGCTACCCTGCTCGGCTTGAATTGCCAGATCCAAGCCAGCGGGAGCCTGGGTAGTTACCTCAATCAAAAGAAAAAGCCGCGGGAACACTCTGACGATGGAAGACTCCCTCGGTGCTGCCGCGGCTAACAACCAATGGGCGAGAAGGGACTCGAACCCCTGACCTCACGGATGTGAACCGTGCGCTCTAACCAACTGAGCTACTCGCCCTGTTGTAATTTATTATACCATCCCTTCTTGAAATGCGCAAATTTCACTTGGGCATTTCCTTCAGCTTCTCATAGGCTGGTCGGACCCTGGTCTCAGGGTAATCAGGATAGGTGATGGCCCACCAGTATTGCTCGTCCTCCTCCGTCCAGTCGGGGTCGGCGATGTAGATCAGGCTCATCAACCCGATCCAGGGAGACCAGTGTTCCTTGGCGTATTGATAGGCCCTCACCAGGTAATCGGCTTTCTCCTCCTCGGACACGGCATGCCAATGATAAGGCGAGTCGGGCCGGGGGTCGCTGGTCCAGCCGAATTCCAAGACGGCCACCTGCTTGTCGGCATCTCCATGTTCGACCATCACCTGCCGCAGGTCCTCCACATGGCGGAAGCAGTAGACCCGCTTCAGCTCCGGGGGGCTGGGGTCGCCGGGATTCCCCCACACAGGGTGCTTAGCTACCACCCCTGGGTCCACCTCCGGGGGCGCTTTGTAGCCCGCACCATGAGCTCCCAGGACATCGAAGTAGGGCTTGGCTCCAGCAGCATACATTCCTTTGAGGAATTCAACATCGGGCATGGCCACGTTATCCCAGCGGCTGGTAGGAGTGAGCCCTGCAGAGATGACCATCGCGTTTGGATCGGCCTCTTTAATGCGTTGATAGGCGATTTTCAACAAAGCGGTATACTCCGCCGGGTTGGGTGGCCTGTCTCCCCATTCGCGAGATAGGTTGGGCTCGTTCCAGATCTCGTAGGCGCGGATGCGGCCTCTGTACCGGCTGGCCAGAGCGTAGACGAAGTCGCCGAAGTCTTCGTAGTTGGCAGGAGGGCCATTGGAATAGTCTCCGGCCCAATAGGGCTGATGATCCAGGCGCACCACCAGGTCCAGGCCATATCTCTCCACCTGGTCCACAATGCGGTCGGTCACGCTCCAGTCGAAGCAGCCCTTGCACGCCCCCTCGATATCCCTCCAGCCGAAGCCCTGCTTTACCCAGCCGAAGCCAGCCTCTTTGATCAGCCTGAGGTCACGGTCCGCCACCTCCGGATGCCACCAGAGGAAGGCCTGCATGCCGTATTCGGGCGAGTTCATGCGCAATGGTTTGGGTGGTCGAGGAGTGGACGTGGCGGTGGGGATGGGGGTGGCCGTGGGGATGGGCGTATGCGTGAGGGTCGGCGTATCCGGCGGCCAAGGCGTAGACGTGGGAGTGTGTGGGGCTGGCGTGCTCGTCGCAGGCTGGCCCGGTGGTGTGGGAGTATCTGGTTGGAGGGGGGGAGTCGTCGGCTGGACAGGCGGTGGAGGCGTGTCCGTTGGCAGTTGCACGAACGGTGTTGGTGTATTCTCTTTCACTTCGGGCTGCGGTGGTGTATCTGCCGGAGGTAGGGTGGGGGTATTGGTGGCGATGGACTTAACCCTCGTCGGCGAAATCATGGCCTTGGCGGTAGGGGTGTGGGTCGGGATGGCCGCGGCAGGGGCGATTGCGGGGGGTGTGGGCTCATAGATAAACAATGCCCAGATAGAAATGGCTCCCGCGCAGAGCCCCATAAACACCAATAGAATCGCCAGCACAAGCTGGGTTGTGTTGCTTTTTCTAGTTTGAGATCGCAAATTGGCCTCCTACGCCCCCTGCTCTTTGCTCCTGGTTTCCCTCCCGATGATCCGCCAGTGGTAGAGATACAAGGGCAGGCCAACAAGAATCATGGCCAGATTGACGGAGGCATCCCTGTGCCTGCTGGCTATGACAGGGTCTATTTTTGATCTTCTCTCTTCCCAGTCCTTGTAGTCCGCCAGCCAACGCTTGATGGCAGCCCTTTCCTCCTCGGATAAGCCTTCCCCCTCCTGGAGTTCCTCAATCCGCTCAAGTGAATAGGGCATAACTGGTGGCATCATCTGGTAGAGCCGTTGCATCTCATCGGCTTTGGTGAAGACGAGGGCCCTTAACCCCATGTCAACGAACCTGACCGCGCCGGCAGTCAACAGGGCCAACCCCACCAGGGCAAAGAGGTACAAGTAGATGGTACGGATGAGTGAACGAGATTTTTCCATCATCCCTCCGAAATCGCGATTAGAATAAGCCAGGCCCTGGCCCTTGGAGAGCTCCTACTTAGGCATGTCACGCAGGGCGATGTAGGCCGGCCGGGGGCTCCAGTCGCCGCGCACGATGCCGAACTTGGCCGTTTCGCTATTGGGTCCGGCCACTGGCCAGAAGTTCAGGTTCCACAGGAACATCGGCCCCACCCATCCCCAGTTCTTGGCCATCTGGTAGGCCCTGACGATGTACTGCGCCTGCTCGGCCTCGGTGTTGTCGGCGGCGTATTCGTAGCCCTTATTGGGCCCCACTCCCATCCCTTCGGTGGTGGCCCAGCCGAACTCAGTGGGCCAGAGCCTCTTGCCAGCGTCGCCGTACTTCACCATGATGTTGCGCGAGCCCTCCATGGTGCCCCGGAACACCCAGCTATGGTGGTGGTTGTCGGCAGGGCCGCGGAACGCAGCGGTGGGGTCGCTCCACGTCCGCCAGTCAGCATCGGGCGGCACGTTGTAGCCGCTGGGATGGACTCCTACGGCGTCGCAGTAGTTCTTGAGCCCGGCCTGGTACATCTGCTCCAGATACACCAGGTCGTCAATGGCCCAGGGCGGGTTGTCCCCACACGGGGTCAAGGCACCGCTGACCACGATGGCATTGGGGTCCTTGGACTTGATGGCTTTGTAGGCAGCGGCCAAGAGCTGCACATAGCGGGCCGCATCGAGGGGTTCGTTGCCCCACTCGTAGTGTAGGTTCTGCTCGTTCCAGATCTCGTAGGCCTGGACGCGGCCCCTGTAGCGCTCGGCCATGGCTGCCAGAAAGTCGGCAAAGTCCTGAGGATTGGCCGGCGGGCCCTCAACACTGAGATCGGTGTTGCCTGGCCTGGCCCACTTGGGCGCCTTGACCACACTGAGGAGAACCTTGATGCCAGCCGCGTTGCAGCTTTCCACCAGCCGGTCTATCTCACCCCATTGGTATTGGCCCTTGACCGGCTCAAACAGCTTCCATTCGATTTGCTGCTTGACCCAGTGGAAACCCAGGTCCTTGACGGCATTGATAATAGGCCCATGATCCTGGTTAATGAAGTGGGCCTGGATGCCATAGTCGAAGCCGAGGCCCGTAAGGGGCTGAACCTTGGGTTTTGGCGTTGCTGTGGGCTTAGGTAAAGGCGTGGGCGTTGCCGTTGGTGTTGGTGTGAAGGTCGGCGTTGGCGTGGGAGTTGGAGTAAACGTGGGTGTTGGAGTAGGTGTGGGAGTGCAAGTAGGGGTAGGGGTTGGTGTCGGTGTAGGTGTGAAAGTAGGCGTGGGGGTAGGCTCCAACACGCGGACCTCGATGTCACCACGATTGCTGACGGTCCGGCCTCCGTCGGTAGAGATGGCCGCTGCGAAGGCATATTCCCCTGGCTCTTCAGCCGTCCACACATAGTGGGGATCGTTCAGCGGCTTGATGATCTGAGATAGTTGACCTGTTGGGTCTTGTACCGTCCAGACCAATGTGAATTCGCTTTGCACCGAGGGCGCCCGGAGTTCTCGGAACTGGCGCACAACCTCCCAAACTCTCTCGTCGTTCCCTTCGTCCAGCAGATTGGCCACCGTCGCGCCCCGCACGTTGTACTGGCCGATTATCTCCAGCTTGTGGCCAATGCACTCCGCATTGCCCAACCAGACCGTGCATTGGTGACCGCTCTCATCAGTGTAGTTGAACCAGTAAGTCTGAGTAGCCTCATCGAAGTTCAGGCCGCCCGACTCCTCCAAACAAGGTGGGGTCAAAACCACCTGCTCGCCAGGCTCAATAGTAGGATCCTCCGCTTCGACTGCAATTTGAACCAGGGGATCCAGAGCTTCGATATACGATACTCTGGCGATGGACTCGCCTGCCTTTTGCAGGCTGTAGGTAGAGATGATCGGCTGAATCTTGTAGCGGTTCACCTCGCCTACGGCCCAGTCCAGCAGAGCTTCCATCCATCCACCAGGGGCGTACGCGCTCGGATCAGCGGGCACCGGGATCTTGAGGGCGTCCACTGCCTGTCCGAGAGCCCGCCAGTCGTACGCGCCCGTGTCCCAGCCGCCCTCAGTTCTTTGGTTAGGAGAGGCGACCCTCAAAGTCAGCAGCTTTCCCTTTTCGTGCAGCCTCTCGGCCAGCTTGGTCACGAATGAACTGAAAACATCCCTCAGCTCGGCCTTGATCCCTCGATAGTCTATGTCAATACCTGCACAGGGACTATTGGCCACCAGCCCAACAATGGTCGCGATGTGGTTTTCCCGCACCTCGGGGTTTTGTAGCATATTGTTCACCAGATCATCTCTGATGCTTCCCTCTCTCCAGTCGCGCAGCGTGGGCAAAATGAGGCCAGGCGACGCTCCCGTCTGGCACAGGGAATCCATGCTGCCCCGCATCCTTACCCTGCCGTCATCGCTTAGATAAAGTCCCACAGGGTTTAGCTCTGTTAGGACGCTTTGTTCTTCGGGCGGGATGCCCTGTTCGCTGGAAAGCTCGGTCGAGATCACAGGGGAAGCGGGTTCGGTTTGCATCACCGCGACCGAGGAGGGCACGTAGGGCAAATGAGCCACAATCGCATCTTCCTCAGCGATAACGTGGCTGGGGAGCCACTGCCATTCCTCCCCCGTCCAGGTGTAGAGGTCGAGGGTGCGGTACGGCTCGGCGTCGTTGG
>CAZRSI010000019.1:0-19902 GCA_964602575.1 uncultured Anaerolineae bacterium | reverse complement strand
GTGGGCTCGATCATCAGGGCCTCAGGAACGATGAGGGGGAAGTAGATGGTGGGGGGATGGAAGCCGTAGTCCATCAACCGCTTGGCGATGTCCAGCGTGTGGACGTCGGGGGCCTGCGGCAGGCGCCCAGACAGCACGAATTCATGCATGCAGGTGCGGTCGTAGGGCAGCGGGTACACTTTCTTGAGCCTGGCCAGCAGGTAGTTGGCAGCCAACACTGCGCTCTCGCTAACCTGTCTCAAGCCCTCGGCTCCTAACATCCTGATGTAAGTATAAGCCTTGATGAACACGCCGAAGTTCCCATAGAAGGCTTTGACCCTGCCAATGGAGGCTTCGGGCATCTCCAGGCGGTAGCATGGACCCTCTCCCCCCTCGTAACAGTCACATTTTTCGTCCTTGACCACGATCGGCCCAGGCAGGTACTTCGCCAGTCGCTCCGAAGCACCAACGGGACCAGAGCCAGGGCCGCCGCCGCCGTGCGGGGTGGAAAAGGTCTTGTGCAGGTTGTAGTGCAGCACATCAAAGCCCAGATCGCCGGGCCTGGCAATACCTAACAGGGCATTCATGTTGGCACCATCGCCGTACATCAGGCCACCGCACCCGTGGACGAGCTCTGCCACCTCCATTATGTGCTCCTCGAAGAGTCCCAGGGTGTTGGGGTTGGTCAGCATCAGGCCCACCACGGTCTCGTCGCAGTGGGCTCTGAGTGCCTCCAGGTCCACATTGCCCCGCTCGTCCGATTTGATCTCCACCACCTGGTAGCCACTCATGGCCGAGGAGGCAGGGTTGGTGCCATGGGCCGAATCCGGGATGAGGACCTTAGTGCGTTTTGTATCACCTCGCTCCTCATGGTAGGCCCGCATCATAAGGATGCCCGTGAACTCGCCATGAGCTCCCGCCGCCGGCTGCAAGCTCACCGCAGCGAAGCCGCCGATCTCCTTCAGGAATTCCTGCAACTCATACATGAGCCTTAGATTGCCCTGAACGGTGCAGTGATCCTGATAGGGGTGAGTACGGGTGAAGCCAGGGAGCTTGGCCGCTTCCTCGTTGACCTTAGGGTTGTATTTCATGGTACAGGACCCCAGCGGATAGAAGCCGGTGTCCACAGCGTGGTTCATCTGGGAGAGGTGCACATAGTGACGCATGAGGTCAATCTCACTGACCTCTGGCAAGGGAAGGTCTTCGCGCAACAACTCCTGTGGCAGCTCGGTCTCGGGCACGTCGAGCTCTGGCAGGAACACCGCCTTTCGACCTGGTGAACTGATCTCGAAAATCAAGGGTTCAGGCATGATTCACCTCCTCAAAGCAGCGAGCCGCTTACTAACGTTTAGAATCGTAATTCCCACCAACTGGTCGCCACGATAGCGGTAGATCACCCCTTCGTCCGTTAATTCGCTGTCGTCGGCATCCTGGGGTCGGCGAAAGCTCACATAGAGCACATCGGCTTCCCTATCATGGTCGATCCAGATGTTCCTGGTATCGAGCTCTTTGAGCAATGGCAATAGCCCCACCATAGGCTCCAATGTTACCTTCTCTGCCACAACAATCTCCTTCTCTCGATCTGCTTAATTCGCTTGGTTAAGAAAGCCGTGATAACAAACCCATCTTCTCCACTGATTTCCCTGTAGATCACAACGAAATACTTGCCAGGCGAATGTTCTTTGACAGCGATCAATTCGCCCTCATTTCCTTCAAAGATGCACTCCGGCTCAGCAATGACCTCCAGCACTTCGAAGTAATAGGCAGCCATCTCGTTGTGATGAGAGACGATGTGAATCCACCTCTCCTGAGGCAGCCTGATAGGGACTCCATTGATAGAGCGTACGATCATCGTCAGGGTCTCTCATGTGTCTGCGCTGATTTCCCTCAGTGCCTTCACCAGACGATTAATTTCCTCCTGGGTGTTCATCTCCGTCACGCAGAGTAGCATGTGGTTCTCCAGTTGCGGATAGTCGCGGCTCAGGTCGTAGCCGCCGATGATGCCCCGTTCCAGCAGTGCCTGGTTGATCTCGCTGGGTGGCTTGGGACAGCGGACGACGAATTCCTTGAAGAAGGGCCTGCTTCCCACCAGATCGAAGCCGGGAAGGGCCCCGATCCGCTGGGCGGCGTAATGGGCTTTGTGGTAGCATAGCTCAGCTACTTTGCGCAGGCCTGTCTTCCCCATGGCCGCCAGGTAGGCCCCCGCCGCCAAAGCGCACAGGGCCTGATTGGTGCAGATGTTAGAAGTAGCTCTCTCGCGGCGGATGTGTTGCTCGCGAGCCGACAGGGTCAAGACAAAGCCCCGTCGTCCCTCGGTATCCACCGTCTCACCCGCCAGCCGCCCTGGCATCCTGCGCATATACTTCTCCCGACAGGCGAAGAGTCCCAGGTAGGGCCCACCGAAGTTGAGCGGATTGCCCAGCGACTGTCCCTCGCCCACCACGATGTCGGCGCCATACTCGCCCGGAGGGATGAACAGACCCAGGGAAATAGGATCGGCGCTGACTATCAGGAGCGCTCCGGCTTTGTGCACCACATCAGCCAGATGTTTCAGCTCACTGGCTTCCGCCAACTGACCGAAGAAGTCCGGTTGCTGGATGATCAGGCAGGCGGCATTATCAAGCTCAAACTTCAAACTTTCAACTTCAAAGTTTAAAGTTTGAGGTTTGAAGTTTAAAGTTTCGACCGTCAGGTCAGGGCCCGGCGTGTAGGTGCGCAGGGTGGCGCGGTACTCAGGATGCACAGTGGGAGAGACAATGATCTTGTGCCGCTTGCCACGGGAGATATTGACTGACATCAGGGCAGCTTCGGCCAGGCTGGTGGCCCCGTCGTAGTGGGAGGCATTGGCCACATCCATGCCCGTGAGAGCGCAGACCATACTCTGATACTCGAAGATGGCCTGCAGCGTGCCCTGGCTGATCTCGGGCTGATATGGAGTGTAGGCAGTATAGAACTCGGAGCGACCGATGATGTGCCCCACCACACTGGGCACGAAGTGATTGTAGGCCCCCGCGCCCAGGAAACAGGCGTAGTGGTCGAGATCGGCATTCTCCTCGCTCATGGCCCGGAGCTCGCGCAAAATCTCCACCTCCGACAGGGGCGGTGGAAGTTTCAGCTCAGGGTAACGCACGCTCTCCGGCACGTCCTGGAAGAGGTCGCCGATGCTCTCCACCCCGATCTCAGCCAGCATCCTTGCCCGGTCGGAGTCGGTGTGGGGGATGTAAGACATCAATGCCCTCCTTCCTCTTTAGCCACGTGCTCCTGGTACTCCTCCGGTGTCATCAGGTCGTCCAGTTCCGAGAGGTCGCTGGGAGCGAACCGGATGAACCATCCCTCACCGAAGGGGTCTTCGTTGACCAACTCGGGGGAGTCCGAGAGTTCTTCATTAACTTCGACGATCTCCCCGCTCAGGGGCATGTATACGTCAGCAGCAGCTTTGACCGACTCCACTGTAGCGAAGACCTCGCCCTGGTCGAAGACATCACCCACCTCAGGTAGCTCCACGTAGACCACATCGGAGAGCTCGGACTGAGCATGGTCGGTGATGCCCGCCGTGGCCAGGTTGCCGGCGACGCGCACCCATTCGTGGGTCTCGGTGTAACGGCAATTTTTGTCTAGTTTCATTCTCTCATCTCCTTTCTTTCGGTTAGATGATCCTTGGTCAGATGGTCCTTGGTCGGATGGTCATTTGATCATTGGGATTTGGTCATCTCCCCTCGTTACTCACTCCCCGTTGACTCGTTACCCCTTTCGGGGAAGCGCGTAAGCACTGTGGCCCATTCCTGCAGGAGCATCTTGTCGCCCAAGGAGAGTTCTTCCATTGACTTGGTGGGCGGGACTTTGCCATGGGGGAGGGGGATGATACCGATTTGTGTTCCCTCGCGGTTATACTTTCGATCCACGTAGGCCAGACCGATTTGGAATCCCTCGCTATCCAGGGCGCAACTGGTGACGCGGCCGATGTATTTGCCCCGCTTGTCCACTACAGGGTCTCCCAGCTTGGCCATTCGCACTCCCTTCTCGTTCATGCGGAAACGAACGATCTCCATTGTCCTGGTGGCTTCTTTCTCCAGCAGGGCCTTCCTGCCGATGAAATATGGTTTGTGGAACTTAACGTAGGGACCAAAGCCAGCCTCAATAGGGGAGATGTTGTAGGAGCCAGCCAGATCGTGCCCATATAGCGGCAGGCCTGCCTCAGTCCGGGTTGAGTCTCTCGCGCCCAGGCCCGCCGGTTTGATCCCATAATCCTGACCCTTCTCGAGGAGCAGATTCCACATCCTGACGGCGTTATCGGGGTGCAGGTAGAGCTCATAGCCGATGTCCTCCCCGGTGTAGCCGGTGCGGGCCAGGATGACATCTATGCCTGCCAACTCAGTCTCGATGAACTCGGTCCTTCGGATTCTGGCCAGCCTCGTGCGTAGTTTGGGATCATCGGTCAGGCTCTGGAGGATAGCCAGGGAATTAGGGCCCTGGAGAGCGATGTCCACCCTTTGATCTTCCCCAGACGAGGGGTCCTTTAGGTCTCGGATGATAGCGGGACCTTCGATCTGGATATCTGGATGCTCCCTGTCTATCAGATACTTGCCCGAGTTGACGGCATTGAGCCAGGCTAAGTCCTTCTCGGCGTTGGAAGCGTTGACCACCACCATGTAGCGGTCCGCTGCCCGGCGGTAGATGAACACGTCGTCTATCACGTTGCCGTCGGGGTCGAGGAGGTAAGAGTATTGAGACTGGCCATCGCCGATCCAGCGCACGTAGTTGGAGGTGACGGCATCCAGGAAAGCGGTGGCGTGCTCGCCGGCTACCTCCAGCACGCCCATGTGAGCGACGTCGAACAGCCCTGCCGTCTCCCGCACAGCTCTGTGCTCCTCGCTGACACTGGTATACCAGACCGGCATCTCCCACCCGGCGAAAGGTATGATTTTGGCATGCAGCTTGAGATGCTCTTCGTAGAGAGGAGTTCGCTTGAGCTCGCCCTCTTCCTCCTCCCAGTGCCACTCCTCCTTCTCCACCTTGGGACGGACGCTCTCCAGGCTGCTCTGACCGATGAAGTAGGGCTTGGAGACGTGGAACAGGGAAGCGTAGCCGGCTTGGTAAAGTGAAAGGCCGGTTGAGGATCCAAGATCGGAAATCGGAGGTTGGAGGTTGGAGATTAGAGATTGGATATTGGAGGTTGAATTTGTCCCACCTTCCACTTCCCGCTTCCGACTTTCAACTTCCAATTCCCTCACCACGACCGGTCCCTCGACTTTGCGGAAGATGTCATCTTCGTCAAAGATGATGTAGCCGTCGCTGAGGCCCCGGAACCAGGCTTTCACCCTGGCGGTGTTCTCAGGATTGGTCATCACGACGTAGTGATCGCGACCCCACTTGTCGGGTTCAAGTCGCAGGATGGAGATGCTATCAATGAGCCGCCCCTTGGCGTCCAGCAGGAAGGACTGCTGGCTCTCGCCAGGACGTAACTTGGATACATCGTTGGTGGAAACCTGCTGCAGGAACGGCGCCGCTCTCTCACCAATTACCTCCAACAGTCTCACATCTGACGTTTGACGTTTGACTTTTGATGTTTTACTCAAGAAATAGTAATGCGGATACCCCATCCCTCGCGCCGGAATCTCCACCTCCGCTTCTCTGGCCAGTTCATCCACTTCCTGCTTCACTTCCTCCAAGATGTCCAGGTCTATCTTTCCTCTCCACAGCGGCCCGCCCATTCCAATGTAGGTAAAGGGCCTGATGTTGACGAGGATGCGGTGGATGAGTCCGGCGATCCTGTCCATCTCCTCCGGTCCCATTCCCCGCTGGGTGAGCCAGGGCGTCCCCATGCGGATGCCGCTGGCCTCGCTGGCGTCGGCGTCGCCGGGGATGGTATTCTTGTTGACCACGATACCCGCCAGGTCCAGAATGCGAGCCGCGATCTCACCTTTGAGGGGGAAGCCATCCCTCTTGAGGGGGTTGAGGTCAACGACCAGGAGGTGGGTGTTCGTTCCGCCGTAGGCCAGTTTAAGGCCGCGCTTCTGAAGTCCCTCGGCCAGGGCTACGCAGTTCTTCACGATTTTGTGTTGCAGGCGCTTGAACTCCTCTGTCTGCGCTATCTTGGCGGCCACAGCGATAGCAGCGAACTTATGCACGTGAGGCCCGCCCTGCCGGCCCGGGAAGACAGCGTTGTCTATCAACTCCGCCAAATCTTCGTCCGTGGTCATGATCACCGCTCCGCGAGGGCCGAAGAAGGTTTTGTGGGTGGTGAAGGTGGTGATGTCGGCGATGCCCACCGGGTTGGGATAGGCGCCCGCGATGGCCAACCCTGCGGTGTGAGCGATGTCGGCCATGAGAAGCGCCCCACAGGCATCGGCGATCTCCCGGAACTTCTCCCAGTCGGGGGCCCAAGAGTAGGAGGTGTAACCGCCAATGATGATCCTGGGCCTGTGTTGAAGGGCCAGTTCCATGATCTCGTCGTAGTCCAGCTTCTCAGTGGCCCTGCTGGCGGCATAGGAAACGACGTTGTAGCGGCGGCCGGAGATATTGAAGGGGCTGCCGTGGGTTAGGTGGCCGCCCTGGGGGAGGGCCAGCCCCATGATGGTGTCGCCCGGCTCGAGGAGGGCTTCGTACACCGAGAGGTTGGCAGGCGAACCTGATAGAGGTTGGATGTTCACAAATATCTCGTCGGAGCCCACCTTCTCATTGGCGAAGCACTGGGCGATACGTCTCTGAGCCAGGCACTCGATGAGGTCCACGTATTCAACGCCCTTGTAGAAGCGTCTGTCGGCATAGCGCCGGTAGTAGGAGAGTTCATGGTCGAACTGAAGCAGCAACTCTTCCTCGTCGCGGGTCATCTGCAGGCGAGGATAGCCCTCGGCGTAGACGTTGTTGAACACGCTCCCCAGCGCCTCGCGAACTGGCTTAGGGCAGTAGCTCTCCGAGGGGATCATGATCAACTTCCTGGCCTGCCTCTCCTCCTCGAAGGCGATCAGGTCCGCCACATCGGGATCCACCTCGGCCAGGTCTTTGCCGAAGACGAGGTTCCAGTATTCCTGATTTTTTTCCATTGTTCCCATCTGACAAGCTCCTTTGTTTGCTGCTGGTTTATAGTCACTGAAACACTGAGGCAACTGAGGGCAGAGAGGGCAGTGGAGTGGGCGCTGGTTGAGTTAAACACCTCAGCGCCTTAGTGATTTACTTAAATTCCTGCAGAAAACGGATAGTGTTGCGCATTTCCTCTTCTACCCACTTCTTGGACGGCCACAGCATCGAAACCTCGCCGGCGCAAGGCAACAGCTAATTGAGGGCCTTTGGAGGCATCTTCATCAATGAGCAAGCGAAGCCTGGCCAAGGTCTCACCTCACAGTTTATGAAAGCAATTGACCTTTTGCGCCGACCTTAAGGCCGTGTTTCTCCATTACCCGCTCGGGGCGATTCTCCTCGATGAGTGCCTCTATCTCCTCCTGATGATCTAAGTAATAGCTGATGGCATCGAAAACGGCAGCAGGAGGTACGTGGGGATAGGCCTCCAGAATCTCTTCAAACGTCTCGCCAGCTTTGTAATGCAATGCGATGGTGCACACCGGCACGCGCGTCCCCTTGATGATCGGTTCTCCCCCGGCAATGCCGGACACGCGAACAATGTAAGGATGTTCCGTACGCTTTATTTCCATCTCGGCTACAGCAGGTTTTACACTCATTGGATACCTCCATCTAGTGCTTCAATGTTTCCACGTGCCTCGGCAAATCCCCACTCCTAGCCCAGGCTGCCTCCACCAGGGCATAGAGCCCGCCCGAGACCAGGGAGTGACCACCCAGGACAACCGGGATAGGGGCTTCGATGGCCGCCTCGGTGAAGCGGCGTACCCAAGGGTCGCTGATTTTCTCCGGCTGGCGCAGGTCGGAATAGAAACGGTCGGCAGCAGACGGCCAAATCCCCAGGTGGGCGAAGAGGACGCGGCTATCCAGGAAGACCGCCTGACTCATTTCCGCCAGGGTGGCGAAGAATTTCTCCAACCCCACCTCCTCCAGATAGAATCCCAACAGAGAAACAGCCTCGCCTCGCGCCTGGCGGCCGCTGGCTCGCATGCCCCGCTCCTCGGAGAACAAACGCACCCGGCAGGCTGTCTCCCGCTCCAGGTAAGCCCAAGTGGAGGCTGACACCCGCCCCGCCACCAGCACCTCGGCATCTCGGTCGGTGAGAAACCCCAGCGCCTCCTCGATGTGGGATGTGTTTAGCTCCAGGCCATCCAGGTAGCGCCGGGTGTGAGTCCCCACGCCGGGGTGCACCTTCAGGGTCATCAGATCAACGGGGGTGTCTACATCCAATTGAGTGGCGGCGTTGCGAGGCAGTTCCTTACACGGCAAGCCGGCCTGCTCCACTAAACGCCAGGCGAGGTCATTGTCCAAAGCCGGTGGATCTATGGATTCGATGGCCTGAGCAGGGACGAGGACAGCGAAGTCGGTTGAGTAGAAATTGTTGGCGATAACGAGTTCGTCGGCAGAGAGGATTGTTTCGGCGATGTGGCCCATGTCCTCGGCGGAGAGCAAAGCGCCGCTTCCACCTCCCAGGTAGAAGACCCTCTCTATGCCCCGCTCAGCGATCAGCTCTCGCAACCGCCGACCAAAGTGGAATTCCCCACTGGGTGCTCCCAGTTCAACATGCACTGGCTGCCCTTGCAGGCTCTCAGCCAGGGAAGCGGAATCGGTGACGACCAGAGTGTCACCAATGGCTTCAACGGCAAGAGCTCTCTCCACGGTGTCGAGGGTGATGGCCTCACGAGCTCGGCCTATCATCCTCTCCACCTCACTGCCTCCGCCGGAGCCCGTCATTATCACCAGGGAAATCTTTGGATCAGGCATGTCGGGGTCACCTAAACCTCAGGATATTAGCTATTGGAGATTATAAACCCCGACTCGCTTTTTGTCAAAGAGTGAAAGGTTCTTAGCGCCGGGCTGGGCTGGGACGTCCTACGGCGGTGAAGATCAGCTCCGTTCCCAGGTAGATCTCCTGCCCCCAACCTGCAGCCACTTTTGCCTGATGGTCTGTGCGTGCCATCTGTACCTCCACCTGTTCTGCGCCTGCCTGTTGAGCTCGTGCTTCAACATAGGGAGACACCACCTGCTGCGCGTAAGCTACGGCCTGTTCCAGGTCGCTGAAATCGTGCACGCCGTCGGGAAGGTACAGCCGGAACCACTCGCCTCCGTCCAGTGGACTGATCAGCACGCGCTGCCGCTGGATAACACCGCCTGCCACAGCCCCCACCGCGTTGGCGACCTCCGCATGGGACGGGATGATCAACTCGGTGTGCAATCGTTCCGCTACGCGAGGCATGTATGCCTCCACTGGCGCGCCAATGGCTACCACCGGTCGCCGCAGTGTCAGTTCGCAACTCAGATCTCCATTTCCCGGACCATTCAGCGCCCGCTCCAGCAACGCCGCTGCCGATGGCTCTCGCTCCCAATCAGGCGGGCCTACCTCCTCTTCTAGCACCTTGGTCACCAATTCCGTCGCCACTCGGTCCGACACTCCCCGCACCACCTGTTCACAGAGCACTTCTACAGGCAGGCCAGCCCGGGCAGCTAGCAACTCCGCGCCCAGGCGGGACGCCTGGGCATCCCAAAGTTGGAGCCGCCCCAGAACGTGCAGAGCATCCGTCGGCGTAAAGGCGGCACGCTGTACCACCAATTGGGCCTCCAATTCCTTGATCCGCTGACGCAGTAGCCATGCGTAGTGGGTCTCACTGGTTAGCTGTGCTAGCGACTGCGGGCCTGCTTCCAGGCGGCGCAGCAGGGCCACGTCCTCGTCCGAGAGCCAATTGACGGGCCGTCGCCAAGATACCAGAAATTGGCCGGCTTCATCCTTGTTCTTTTGTGCTGCAACCTGACGACGAAGTTCGTCTACTACCTGCGGATGCTCGCTGGCCAACATACACAGGGGCACCACACGCCTTGGGCCGATGAGCAAGCGCCCCTCTCGATCCAACCGCACATGGCTATCGCCACCCAGCCCCGCAGTGTGAACATCTACCGCCTCGACCATGGTCCGCCATCCTCCGACCCGCGCTCCTTCTGGATTGAGTCGGGGTTGGCCGTTGTTCAAAGCGGCGATGTCGGTGGTAGTGCCACCTACATCCACCACCCAGACATCTCGCTGACCAGCCAGATGCCACGCCCCCACGGCGCTAGCCGCTGGCCCCGAGAGGATAGTCTCGATGGGACGATACATCGCCCACTCGGCACGCACCAGCGAGCCATCCCCCTTGACAACCATCAGCGGAGCGGTAACGCCTTGCTCGTCCAGCGTTTGGCGCACAGTGACAATCAGCTCTCGCAGCAAGGGGATCAGACGAGCATTGAGAGCCACCGTCGTCGCCCGCCGCACGGCGTTGAGGCGGGTGGTCAGTTCGTGACCACAGGTGACAGGAAGACCGGTTAATTCCTCTATGAGCGTTCGCACCCGAATCTCGTGAGTAGGGTTGCGCACCCCGAAGTAGCCGGAGACAGCAAAGGCTTCGACCCTACCACGGCGGGCCAGAATGGCTTCGCGGGCTGCGTCCTCGTCCAGTGGGGCGACTTCGTTACCCATCACATCGTGTCCGCCGCGCAGGTAAACCACATCATCGGTCACCAACTCGCGCTGGAAGCCATACTGTTCCATTAACTCTCGATCATAGCCGATGAGTAGCAGGCACACAGGACTGCCTTGGCCCTCGGCGATGGCATTAGTGGCCAGCGTGGTAGAGAGGGCCACCAGTACTACAGTCTCCGGCAAGAGTTTCCGGTTTGCCTCAAATACCGCTGCAATAGCCTTCCGGATGCCGATGGACAAGTCGTGCCGCGTGGTCAGCGCCTTGGCCGATGCCAGCACTTCGCCCGTGGCGTGATCCACCAGTACGGCGTCGGTATAGGTTCCTCCTGTATCAATTCCCAAGGCAATACTCATGTTTCTTTCAACCCTCGATTTGCTGATTTGCCGATTCGCCCCGCCATTCGCTCCGCCAGCAGCTATCTCTAAAACTGCAATAGTGGCAGATCGTTCCCACCTGCTGCGCCTTGTAACCAGGCCTCATACCGATGACCCCGGAAGTTGACTTCTGTGGCTGCAGCATGCAGTGCTCGTTCAGGCGCACGCCGATATCGGCCAGGGGCAGCAGAGCACGGAGTTCCCGTTGCCCCTGTACCGGCCAGCTGACTAACACCAACAGTCGCTTAGCTGGAGCCAGCAGGGGGCCATGGGCCCCACAGTAAGGCCCGTACTGTCCACTGCCAGCTCCACCCGCTCCTCTGCCACCCTGCGGACCTCGAACTCGTCGCAAACGGCGGCCGGTGCGAAGAGGCTCTGGCCTAGAGCGATAGCCTTCTTCGCAACAGCCACCATGCTCGGCCGATGCTCTCCTTGACTCTCCGCTGCAAGCAACTCCTCCACTGTCAAATCTATAGTTATGTCCGGTAGAATAGGCATCTTACCGGCAAATCGCTTCCTTGAATCTGATTGAGAGATCTTGATAACTACACTGCGAAATCACCCACTTGAGCGCTCTCGATAATGCGCAGCAGGTCCTGGGGAACCAATTCCAATCCTGCATCGGGGCGACCAGAACTGATGATCACCTTATCCAGTTCCAGGAGACCTTGATCTACGTAGCCAGCGATGCCCTTGCGGCGAAAGCCGGTCACGGATACGGCCCCGACTCGGAAGCCAGTAACCCGTTGCACGTCCCGCTCCGACGCTAAAGCAACGTCCTTGTCACCCAGGGCTTCGGCTACTTTTCTCAGACTCAACTGTTTGTCGCCGGGGATCACCACCAGGGCAAAATCCCCATTCGAGCGTTGCACGATCATGGCCTTCACGACCCAGGCCAGCGGCACACCCAGCTCCTCCGCCACCCCCTCGGCTGTATATCGCTTGCGGATGTGTTGGTGATAGGTGTAGGGGATGCCCTTCGCCTCCAGGGCACGCATAACTATCGTCTTGCCCATCGGTGACCTCCCATCACTGAAAGTTGGGTGATGGAAGTTGGCAGTCCAACCCCCACCACCCAACCTCTATCTTATAACCTCCAGGCTACGCCAGGGCTACCTTCTCTTCTGCCTTGTGCCGCTCATCGGCCTGGGCGATGAGCCCTTTCAGTTTACTCTCCACATTCTTGGGGATGGGCTCGGGTTGGTACGTTTCGATCAAGTTGACGACCTTCTCGTGCACTCGATCGCCCAGAGTCCTGGCGCCGGCCGCCTCCCAGTCATCAACCTTACTTCGGTCAATGAGCTCGGGTAGCCAAAACTCTCTGAAATGTTTGAAGGTATGCTTCTCGCCCAAGAGGTGAGCGCCAGGACCCACTTTGGCGATCACATCCAAGGCCGGGGTTTCCTCATCCACCGGGACGCCTCCAATTTAGGAGTACTTAAACATCTGCCCCATGCAGGTGCTTTCGTTGCCTCAACAGACACTCGCAGGCAAAAAAACCTGGTTTCTTTCAGACAAAACTATGCCAGACCCAGTAACTCTTTGGCCAGATCCACCGCTGCCGGAGCACTGGAGGCTGTGCCGTCGGCTCCGATCTCCTTGGCAAAGTCGGCTGTCACCGGCGCCCCACCGACCATCACCCTGACCCTATCCCTCAGGCCGGCCTCCTTCAGGGCATCAATGGTGCGGCTCATATTGCGCATGGTAGTGGTCAGCAGAGCCGACATGCCCACGATATCCGGCTGCTCCTTCTTGACTATTTCCACAAAGGCCTCGGGGGACACATCCACACCCAGGTCAATGATCTGGAAGCCGGCCCCCTCCATCATCATAGCCACCAGGTTCTTACCGATATCGTGAAGGTCGCCTTCCACCGTGCCCATGACGGCCTTCCCCACTGCCACGGACTCGCCCGCAGTCAACAGCGGCTCCAGAACGGCCATAGAAGCCTTCATGGTGCGTGCCGAGAGCAACACTTCAGGCACGAACATCCGCCCGGCTTTGAACTCCGCGCCCACGTGGTCCATGCCCGGCATCAGGCCTCCGTCCAGGATCTCCCTGGCGCTGAGGCCCTCATCCAGAGCAACCTTGGTCAGGTCAGCGATGGTGTCCTCATCGCCCTCGATGACCGCCTTTGCGATTTTCTCCAAAACGTCGCTCATTCCTTACCTCCTCATGAATTAGGAGTTTTCCCGGAAAGTTCCATAGCGCGTTTTCACGAGTGAAAAACCGCCTGGAACATCCGAGGTTCTAACAACTTATCCCCAATCTGCCAGGTGTGGTATCGTAGACGCAGACATTCCGCACCAGTAGCGCCTGAGCCATCCCACGCAGAAAGGGGACACCGTGAGTCCACCACTCCTCTCTCACAAGTAATATCTTCGCTTTGTGCGCAACAAGGCCAGCAACTATGGCGGCCTACACACCAACCACCGCCGTTTCCAGGCCTGGTGTAACCTGAGAGAGACCAACCTCGACGCTGCCTATCCCATCCTGGCCCCGCTGTATTCAGCCAACTGGGAGCGCATGGCTCGCCATCCCGTCTGTATGCCCCGTTCCTGCCTGGCCATGATGAAGCAAGAAGCCTGAGGAGCGCCGCCAAGGTCACCGCGCCTATCACGATAGCCCTCGTTAACATTCCATCAACCGTATCTCGGCTCTTGCCTGCTCCGCAGACTCATTAACCGCTCTGCTCCACCGCCACCAAGCCTCAATTCAGCCCCTCACGCCGCTTTACCACCGGCTTTCCGAGAAATCTCTAATTCGACAAGTCTTAGGTCCGGACCCAGCAGGACAAGGACCTATCCCCCAGTCATTGAGATCCCTAACCTTTGGCTTTCTCCCGCTTACGATAGGCCTTAATCCATCGCGCGGCCCATTCGTCGTGTCCCATGATAAGGTCAGCAGCCAGGATGGCCGTGGCCACCTCCTCGTGCAGCGGGTTGACGATGGGACAAGTCATACCAGCGTGGATGGCCATAGCGATGAACGTGGCGTTGATAGTCCGACGGTCGGGCATACCAAAGGAGATGTTACTCGCCCCCATGGTGATATTCACCCCGAACTCGGCGACGATCATCTCGATGGCATCCAGGGCGATCCTTCCAGCGCGGTGATCCGCCCCCAGCGTCAGCGCCAACGGATCAATGACCACATCCTCAGGTGAAATACCTAGCTTGTCTGCTCGTTCGATAATCTTCTTCGCCACAGCGAACCGGCCTTCTGCAGTGGGGGGGATGCCCTCGTCGTCCATGCACAGCCCGATCACCGCCGCGCCATACTCCTTGACCAGGGGCAACACACTCTCCAGTCGCGCCTCTTCGCCATTGACCGAGTTGATCAGGGCCTTGCCGTCGTAGATTTTCAACGCTGCTTCCAAGGCTTTGGCATCGGCGGTGTCAATGCACAGAGGCACATCGGTGACTTCGCGCACAGCCTGGATAGCCTGGACGAGCAACGCTGGCTCGTCGGCGCCGGGGATGCCCACGTTGACATCCAGGATCTGCGCTCCCGCCTCAACCTGGGCCGCCGCGTCTCGGCGCACGATGTCGAAGTTGCCCTCTTGCAGCGCCGCCGCCAACTTCTTGCGCCCCGTCGGATTGATCCGCTCGCCGATGATGACGCAAGGTCGGTCGCGGCTGATGAGCACCTCCTTTGTTTTAGATGTGACGACAGTTGTGAGATTTTCTGGCATTTTTCCTCCTTGATGAAAGTTTTCGATTTGGAACTTGGAATATTAAACCCTGATAAGGTACGGCAGCCTAAGAATCATTGCTTCCTGAGGACATTCCAGGGTACAGCTCCCGCAATACCAGCACTCATCATATTTCATAAAGGCTTTACCTTCATCATCTAATCTAAAGCAATCCAAAGGGCAAATATCCACGCATATACCGCATCCAGTACACTTATCCCTGTCAATTTCGACGCTTAATTTTTCGTTTTCGTTCATTTGTCCCCCCTGCTTCTCCCTCGTTTAACTGGAGTTGTAAATACAACCATCTCTCCTGTTTCCTGATCTATTTTCAAGTTCACAAACTTCAACCAGTTCTCATCATCCCTCTCAGGAAAATCGGACCGATAGTCATTTTTCCCCCACCTGGTTTCCTTCCTCGTCAACGCCGACCTGGCTGTCATCTCCGCGCAATCAAGAATAAACCCCGCTTCAACAGCCTTGACCAGTTCATGTAGATCTTCCGCCTTCAAGTTTTCTACGTCTTCACTCCTGTATTTCTTTATCCACTTGAGTGCCGTCTCAAGTTTTTCAGCATCTCTGGGAGGCGCCAGATACTCGGTGATCTTATTCCTTAATTCAAGTTCAAAGTCCTTGGGCTTTATGCCATCAGTCCGACCAAGTTGGGCAAATATCTCTTCTGCATGTTCCTGAACTAACTCCTGATCGATTTCCCTGGTATCGCAACCCTCCGCATACTTTACGGCAGATTGGCCGGCGATTTCGCCGTAAACAAATGCACCAGAAAGGTACTGTAACGGTACACAGGCTACATCTCCAGCAGCATACAAACCCCTTAAAGTTGTTGCCGCCTCTGTGTCCACTTTGACCCCTGACATGCCATGCCCAGCACACAGGGATATATCCCCAAAACTGTATTCGATATCATCTTTACGAATATCTATATTCTTTTCCCTAAAGAAACTGATAATGGAATGTTTCCTTTCACTGTTAAACCATATTTCCTCTATCTTCCTTATGGCTTCCTCCGGAAGATGATTAAACCTTTCATACACACTTTCTCCGCTTAAAAGCAGCTTAACTTCATCCTCATCCCATGCATCACGATACACAATCTCTTCCCCACGTTCATTAATCATTTTGGTGTCATATTCTAAATCATATCCCTTACCCAACGGTACATTCAGTTTATTTACTTCCACATAATACTGAACATATTCAAAATTCCTGAGCTGGGCTCCAGCACGATAGGCCATCGAATACCCATCTCCTGCATTCCCAGGAAAGTCAAAAGTGCCATACATATACCCAGATGAAGGCATCCCAAACCTGCCACAGCCACCAGTAGTCAGTATTACTGCTTTTGCGGGACAAACGATAAATTTCCCACTTCTAGTATTAAAACCGCAAGCACCGTAAACGCTGTTATAATCAGAAAGCAAGCAAGTTGTCATTGTATAGTTCAAAACTCTTATCCCGCGCTTGGCAACTTCACGGGAAAGGATCAGCTTCAGATCGAGCCCAGCCATGGGTATGGTAAAGTTTCCAGGATAAAGACCGTAAAAAGTAGGAAGTGCAACATATTGCCCAGTCTCATCTTTCTCAAATTCAATCCCCCATCCCTCAAGCTTTTTGAGCATGGCAAAGCTCTTCTCCGCCAGCACGTAGTGCAGGTCCTCTTCAATAATCCCGCGAAGGTGAGCCACGTCTACGCCTCTAACATATTCTTCAGGCGTTGCGATCCCCGGCACAGCCACTACGTTGAGCGCATCCATACCGGTGGCCAGAGTCCCACTTCGCCTTATATTTGCTTTCTCCAGTATGGTTATGTCCAGATCAGGTGCAGCATCACTGGCGGCTATGGCAGCCATGCAACCAGCACTCCCACCCCCGATCACAAGAATATCCGTTTCTATCGTCTCTATCCCCGGTTGCGTTACCGACATGCTTTTACCCCCTTTATTTAATCAGTCCTCATATAACTTTATGAACGATCAACAACAAAGTTGCCCTCTTTTATCACATACCTGATATTATCTCTATCCAACAGCACTTCAATGTCCGAAACTGGATCTTCTTTGACAACTAAAAGATCAGCCAGCTTGCCCTCTTCTACAGTCCCAATCTTATCACCGAGACCACACGCTTCAGCGCCGTGCTTGGTGGCAGCTGTAATGGCTTCGAGAGGTGTCATACCCAGGACATCAACCAGCAATTTTATTTCACTGATATTGAACTTGCCGTAAGGTGTAACGGAATCGGCCCAGGCATCTGTGCCAAGCAATATCTTTACACCATGTTTCCTGGCTCGTTTCAGACTCCTTATCCAGGACGGCAGAATATCTTCACCTTCTAAGTAAAAAATTGCCAGGGTGGGGGTAATAAAAATGTTCTTTTCAGCCATCTTCATACACGTTTCATCATCCAATTCATACCCGTTATCATCGTCGGCATGCTCAATCGATCTGACGCCAAGATCTACCGCAATCTTTACACTTTCAACACTTTCTGCATGGCACATCACCGGCAGCCCCACCATCCGGGCTTCTTCCATAATTACTTCCATCTCAGCCCTGGAAAAATGCATGTCGGTTGTCCGTTCTTTTTCCCACGCACCGCCGCCTGTTGCCCAGAACTTGATGTGATCAACATTCTGGCCGATGAGCCGCCGAACCGCTTTTCTGACCTCTTCCACACCATCAACAAGCTGAGCCTTGGGAAGATTTTCTTTTACAAAGTCTTCAGGGAACTCGTATATATCCCTCCGAATATAATCCCCATGCCCCCTTGAACGGCAAAGCCCAAGACCGCATGCTAAAATTCTCGGCCCGATAACGGTTCCTTCCTCGATGACTCTTTTCAGAAAAATATCGTACCTTGAACCTGCACTTCGAATTGTTGTAAATCCATATTCCAGCAGCTTTCTGGCTTCAGCAACCGTTCTCATCGCCTGTAAATATTTGGGCTCGACAAGATTATCCAGCAGCTTTGGACTTCCAACACCGACTATATGGACATGGGCGTCAATTAAACCGGGAAGGATAAAACACCCGCTAACATCGATTTCCGTGACATTGTCCTCAATAGTGATCGAGTCGCGGCTGCCAACTGCCTTTATGACACCATTATCCACCAGAACCGTGGCATCATTCAATGGAGGACCGCCATGACCATCAATCACAGTAGCACCGGTGAGTGCATATGTTCGAACAGGGTCCATATCACGAGACCTCCTTCCAAAAGTATGGCCCAAAAACATGGCCGCGGCAACTGGCATTACCCTGGTCCACGATCCAATGCTGGATCCGGAATCCATCGCCGCTTTCAATGAGTTGGCAGCAGCATGGGAGGGGATCGATAACAAGAACCCCTCCCACTAATTCAATCTAGTCAAATATATCGATAATCTACTCGGTTACTGTCCAATCAGCATGATTGCTTCCAGGTAGCGCAAGCCAAAAGCCAAAGATGTACAGCGCATAACCGATTACCAGTGGAGCTCCTTTTCCTTGCAAGCCTTAAGTACTCCAGAAAAAAACAGGCTGGGATAGAGGTTCGCCGCCGGAGAAGGTCACACCACCCCCGGATTCGTCGTAGAAAGCTCTGTCGCGCTCGATCTCGGCCATCACCTGGGCCACTGTCATCTGTTGCCCCACGATCTCCAAGGCATCAGCATAGCAGAACTCGACCCACTCCCCGCAGAGCATACATTTCCCCCGGTCAATGGACCTTGTATCGCCATTCCGAGAGATAGCTCGTATAGCACAGGCCGCCAGGCAACGATTACAATGGACACTCAGATTCTCACGGAACATCAATTCCGGTCGAATTTCAATCCATAGCCCGCCAATTCGTCCTTCACCCTGCTACCAAGCTCGACGTATTCTTGGCAAGGCTCTATTGAGTCCCAATCATAGCACTCCTGGAACTTCTTCCCCTTGGGTGGATCAGGCAACTGGTCCACGTATTTGGGCACCAGTTTCTTCACTATTTCATTGGCCTCCGCCCGGGTGAGGCCGGCTGCTGCGTGGGCCACCTCTGAGGCAAACAAGGGTTCCATGGGCGTCATGTGATCGAGGGTGATAGCTTTGGCCACCCCGCCGAATTCGATGCCACCTCCGCAGGCCACACGGCCTATCATCGCGGTTGCAATCTCGTATAAGCACATCTCGGTCATCGGGCCGGCTGCCACATAAGTCAGGTTGAGAAGAGGCAGAGGACTGCGACGGCAGATGGCCTGGGTGCTGATGTGAATGGGCCACATGATTTCCCAACTGGTGTTGCAGCCGTATCTGAAATCCATGGGGAAGGTCAAGTGAACGGAGGCCCTGAGAACCAATATGGCCAGCAAGTGATAAGTCACATTGATCACCGCCACACCTTCTGGGCCACCGGCATAGCCCCCCATAATGGGACCGCTTTCGCCCACCACCTGGCCTCCTCGGGCCAACACATAGGCCACCTCATTCAGCCGCTCGAATGGCACCTGAAGCGGTGAGGTGAAGCCAATCAGCCAGGCATCGGAATCTCGCAGCCCAAATGCGCTGCCGCCGATCTTGCCCATAGCGGTGACTGCTGTAGCGATGGAATTCATGATGGGCAGCCCCGGCCGCTGTGCCCGGCGCAGAGCGGCCCGGCCCAGTTCGACTGACCGGATACAGGCCAGAAGCTCCAGAGGGGAGCCAGCTTGGACTTCCAGGCCATTGATCTTGGTCAGCGTAGGGCAGGTGACAGAGTCGATCAGCGGGTTGCGCCCATAACCTTCCACCAGCCTGATGTACACTTCTTCGCTGGTGACGATTCCGCCACCTGCTCCCAGGAAACAATAGGGAGGAGCATCGCTTTCCGGCTTCCGGGCCAACATCGCTTTTCTATCGGCGCCTTCGCCAAACACCGGCGCGGACGGAGCATCCCTCAAGCCTTCCCAAACCTCTTCCTCGGTGAAACGAATGATGCGACTGGTATCTGTGCAATACGCGCCTGCCTCGACGCATAATTCCAACCCGGCCTGGAACACTCTGTCCGCCAACTGGTCGTCGTCTGGAACAGGGTTATCGGGATCGTAGTGGATGTCGTACTTCTTCACCACCTCCCTCAGCTTGGGGACCACCACCTTCATGGCAAAGTCTTTTTCCGAACAGTAGGGCCCGTTCAGTGCTCGCCGAATGACCTCGAAGAAAGTAATCATTTTCCCTCCGTTATTGGTCTATCAGTTTCAGTGCCAAGGCCACTCCGCCGCTGGCTGTCTCGCTGTAGCCATCGGCGCCGATTTGGTCGGCCCAATCCT
>CAZRSI010000018.1:16028-19950 GCA_964602575.1 uncultured Anaerolineae bacterium | reverse complement strand
GCCATTAATGTGCATAACCTGCGGGAGGTTAGCAGAGTTTGCGATTGCCCTAACGCTGTACTTAGTTTGACAAAAGGCCACAAAAGGGGTATACTAAACCTAGAATCCATCGGTGAGGGATGTGAACATGATTGTGTTGGCTTTACAATTCGGCATGTCCTCTATCTCGAAACACTGAGGCTTTATTTTGCCTTGGTGTTTTGTTGTTTTTAGGGAGCTTTCGCTATTACTTAATCACAGGAGGCAAGAATGGATTCAGGAATGATCGGCAAAATACAGAAGGCTAAGCGCTATGCCCAGGAGCCTGACAGGATCTCTTTCAACGAGTTCGAGGTCACCTTCAAAGGAAACCACGGTACATATACGGTTACATACGATAAGGGGAAATGGGAATGCGACTGCAATTTCTTCGCCAGTCACGGTATCTGCAGCCACACCATGGCTTTGGAGAGGGTTCTGGGAGTGATGCTTGCAACGGAGGAAGAGGTCACGGCGTAAACGGCTCTCCGACAATGCTTAGATAGGCTCAGCCCAGCGGCTCAGGACGCAGATCTAAGCCGATCGTGTGGGGTATCGAATGAATCCGATACCCCTTTTTGTTTCTTTTCCGAGAGTGTGGTAAAATTAGCGCAAGGAGAGAATATGCTCAAGAAATGGCAACTCTGGCTGGGCCTGGTTATCAGCGCTGTTTGCCTCTACCTGGTCCTGAGGCGCATGCATTTGGGCCAGGTCTGGCTGGCTCTAAGGACGGCCAAGTATTGGTGGATCATTCCTGGCGTGGCCGTGTACTTTTTCGCCGTTTGGGCCCGCACCTGGCGCTGGCATTACCTGCTGCGTCCCATCCTGCCCATCCCCCTCACCCGCCTCTTCCCGATAGTCTGCATAGGCTACATGGGCAACAACGTCTACCCCGCTCGCGCCGGAGAGGTCATTCGAGCCTACGTTCTCAAGAGAAATGAAACAGTGAGCATCAGCGCCTCCCTGGCCACTATCGTGGTGGAGCGCATTTTCGATGGGGTGGTCATGCTCCTGTTCGTCTTTTTCTCCCTGCCCCTCGTTCCTATACAGAGCTGGCTCCGACAGGTGGTCGTCTTCTCCAGCCTGCTTTTCTTCGGCGCGCTGGCTGTTTTCTTCATCATTGCAGCCTCCCCCCAGCACTCGCAGGCCGTTTACAACTGGCTCATCGAACACCTGCTGCCGGCACGCTTTCGAGAGCAGGCCCGAGGGCTGCTGGGCCGCTTCATGGAGGGCCTGCATTGCCTGCGTAGCGGCAGGGACGTGTTGATGATCTTCGTCACCTCCCTGGTGATCTGGCTGGCGGAGACAGTTAAGTACTGGTTTGTGATGCATGGTTTTGATTTCAGCGTGCCGTTCTACGTGCTGATGTTGATGAACGGGGTGGTAAATCTGGCCACCACTATCCCCTCCAGCCCGGGCTATGTGGGCACCTTCGATGCTCCCGGCATCGCGGTTCTGGCGGCCTATGGTGTAAACTACGAGGTGGCCACGGCCTACACCTTGGTGCTGCACGCTGCACTGTGGTTTCCCATCACGGCGCTGGGAGCCTACTACATGTGGCGGGAGAGCGTCTCGTGGGCGGAGTTTGGAATGGCAACGGAGGTCAAAGCGAGAGGATAAATGAGAATCGGTATCATCGGCGGGGGGGTTGCCGGGCTGACAGCGGCCTATGAGTTGGCTAAGCAAGGACATGAGGTAGCCATTTTTGAGAAACAGGCAGAACTGGGCGGCCAGGCAAGCACCTTCCTTATCGAAGGAACTCGCCTGGAGAAGTTCTATCACCACCTCTTCACCAGTGACCGCCATATTATCCAGCTCGTTGACGAACTGGGGCTCTCATCCAAGATGCGCTGGATTGATTCCAAGGTAGGTCTCTTCCACGGTGACAAGGTCTACGACTTCGTCACCCCCCTGGACCTCCTGAGGTTTACCCCGCTGAGCCTGCCCAATCGCCTGTGGGCGGGGCTCATCTCCCTCTACCTGCAACGCCAGACCAATTGGCGAAAATACGAAAGCATCACCGCCAGGGATTGGCTACGAAAGCACGCGGGAAAAAGCGTGTACAACACCATCTGGGAGCCGCTACTCAGGAGCAAGTTCGGCGATAGCTATGGCGAGGTCTCCATGACCTGGTTCTGGGGCAAGATGCGCCTGCGCTTCGGCTCCCGCCCCAAGGGGATGCAGAAGGAGAAGCTGGGCTACATGGAGGGCAGCTTCCAGCTCATGATCAGTGAGTTGGAGAAACGAATCAAAGAGCTAGGAGGTGAGATCCATACCAACGCACCCGTTGAGCGCGTTGTCGTAGAAGATGGCAAGGCCACCGGGCTCAAATTCAAGATTCAAAACTCAAAACTCAAAACTCGAAACTTCGACGTTATCATCGCTACCGTTCCCTCCTTTGCTTTCACTGCGATGGTGCCGGAGCTCCCAACGGACTACATGAGAAAGTTGCAGTACGTCAAGTACCAGAGCGCACTCTGCCTGGTGGTGAAGATGAAGCGCCCTCTCAGCCACATCTACTGGATGAACATTAGCGATCTCACCATCCCTTTCGTCGCCGCCATCGAGCACACCAACTACATGCCGCCGGAGGCATACAACGGCAAGCATATTCTATACCTCTCCAACTATCTGCCTTTGGATAGCCCCCTTCTCTCGCTCCCCAAGGATGAACTCTTGCAGGAATACCTGCCTCACGTGCAGCGTATCAATCCCGAATTTGACTTGGATTGGGTTGAAGAGACCTGGCTTTTCCGCGACGATGCAGGACAGCCCATCATCACCTGCAATTACTCCCAGCAAATACCCGACCATCAAACCCCTATCCAGGGGTTGTACCTAGCCAACACCACCCAGATCTACCCCGAGGACCGGGGCATGAACTACAGTGTACGCCTGGGCCAGAAAATCGCCGGCGTCGTTTTAGCTGCTGATCTGTAGGTTTATTGTTTAAGATGCGCTATCTCATCATCTCCGACATCCACTCAAACCTGAAAGCTTTCGAAGCAGTTCTCGCCGATGCTGGCCCTTTCGACAAGGTCTGGTGCCTGGGCGATATAGTGGGCTATGGCCCCGATCCAAATGGGTGCGTCGAGCGGCTGCGGAATTTACCTCACATCTGTGTGGCGGGCAATCACGATTGGGCAGTGCTGGGCAAACTGGATTTGGAAGACTTCAATCGCGAGGCACGAAAAGCCTGCCTTTGGACCAGGAAGCAATTGTCGCCCACAAACCTGGAATACCTGGATAGCCTTCCCGAAACCATCGTCGAGGAGGGCTTTACGCTGGTCCATGGGAGCCCCCGCCACCCTATCTGGGAGTATATCTTGTATCCCTCTGTTGCTGAGGCGAACTTCGAGCACTTTGATACCAGGTTTTGCTTTGTTGGACACACTCACGTCCCAGTCATCTATCGTCATAACCCCGAGAACCCTAACCTAATGTGCGAGGCATTCAGGCCCCTGCCCAATGCCCGGCTGGCCTTGGGTGATGATCGCCTGATCATCAACCCCGGCAGTGTCGGCCAGCCTCGCGACGGCGACCCCCGCGCCAGCTATGCTATCCTGGATTCCGACCAACTCACCCTGGAATATCGGCGCGTCCCGTACCCTATCGAGGTCACTCAAGCCCGCATGGTGGAGAAAGGTTTGCCATCGAGGCTCATCATGCGCTTAGCACTCGGATGGTGAGGGAGAAGTCGCAGGGTTGCGAGGGAGGAACTTTTCAACTCGTTTGGGCGTCTAATGGCTGAGGAATGAACCATTCCTCGTTGACTCTACCACAAAAGGGGGAAAGCAAATGAAAAAGGTATTCTGTTTGATCGCCGTCGCGGCTGTGCTAGCCACCGTCGTGGCCTGTGCTGCGCCGCGCCCTGTAGTGATCGAGAAAGAAGTGCCCGTCGAGA